>NZ_JBHYGG010000312.1:0-29026 GCF_051859125.1 Gemmata sp. | reverse complement strand
ACAAACCAAAGGCCGATGTCTGGTAGGGGCCGCCCTCCGTGGCGGCCCGCCAGTCACCTCCCGCGTGTCCCGGCAGCATTTCAACTCAGTAACCAGACGGCAGAACCTCAGACGGGCAGAGATCAGTTGAGGCCATCGTGGCCGCTCCGGCTTCTGTCCTCTGCCCCTCTGTCCTCTGGGCTTCTGTCCTCTCGTCCTTACTTCAGCGGTTGTTCCAGGAACGCCCGGGACCGCACCACGCCCTTGATGAGGTCGCGGAGCGGGTAGCCGTTGGCCCGTGCGGCGGCCGTCACGGCGGCGATCTCGGCCGCGTCGTCGATCCCGGGCTTGCGGCCGACGGCGTACACGAACAGGTTCTTCATCAGCCCGCGGACCACGTCGGGCTGGTAGTGCGTCACGATCGCCTGCTTGAACCCGGCGAACGTCGTGAACTCCTCGCCGCGGGGGAGCCGGCCGGCTGTGTCGACCGGGCGCGTCTTGCCGACGCCGAGCCACGCGATCTTGCCGTCGAGTTCGCCCCGCTGGTAGTGCTCGTACTCGGCGTCGCGCCACCGCCCGCTCAGGTCGAAGTTCTGGAACGCGAACCCGGCCGGGTCGATGCTCCTGTGGCACACCGAGCACCGCGAGTCCTCCTGGTGCTGCTTCAGCAACTCGCGGAACGGTTTGCCCTTGTTCTTCCCCTCGGACGGGTTCAGTTCGGGCACCTCCAGCGGGGCCGGGGGCGGCGGGTGGTCGAGCACGTGCCGCAGCGCCCACGCCCCGCGGTAGATCACCCAGTTGTCGCCCATCCAGCACAGCATCGACTGGATGCCCGCGTGCCCGAGGACGCCGCCGCCCCGCGGGTCGTTGGCCCGGAGCGCGACCTTGCGCATCGTGCCGTCGGGCAGCGCCGGGTAGCCGTAGTGCCGGGCGAGCGCGTCGTTCATCATCGTCCAGTCGCTGCTCACCAACTCGGCGGCCGGGCGGTTGTCGGCGATCAACCGGCCGACGTACGCGACCGTCTCCTCGCGCATCGACGCCTTGAGGTAGCGGGCGAACCGGAAGTCCTGCTTCTGGAGGTGGTCCTGGGCGATGGTGATGGGCTGCTCCATCTCCAGCCACTGGAGCACGAACGGCCGCACGAAGGCGTCGGCCCGCGGGTCGGCGAGGAGCCGGTCGACCTGGGCGTCGAGCACCTTCGGGTCGCGGAGCTTGCCCGCGGCGGCGAGCGCGCGCAGCTCGGCGTCCGGCGGCGCGCCCCAGAGCATGAAGCTCAGCCGCGAGGCGATCGCGTGCTGGGCGGTGCCCGGGTCCGGGTGGCCCGGGGACGCCATGTACCGGAACGGGGCGCTCATCAGCACCGACTGGAACGCGGCCCGCAGCGCCGGGTCGAACGCGAGCCCGTCGGCCCGCTGCGTCGCGTACAGCTTCAGGAACGGCGCCCTCTCGTCTGCGGTCACCGGCCGCCGCCACGCGCGCTCCATCCACAGCCCGAGCAGCCGCTCGGCCGCGGCCGCGTCGTCCGTCACCGCGCCGGTGCCCGCCTTCCACTCGGCCGGCGGCCACGCGGCGGTCACGTCGGGCTCGACGGCCAGCGTCTGAATCACGAGGTACGGGGCCGGCTGCTTCTCGGGCGGCAGCGCCTTGCGGTCGAACTGCGGGCGGTACGGGCCGGTGCCGCCGGGGACCGGTTCCTTCGGGTTACTGCGGTCCTCGTTCTCGAACCCGGGCACCGCGTAGGGGAGTTCGACCTTGTTGGCGAGCGAGACCGTGACCCCCTTGGCCTGTACCACGAGGTCGCCGAGTTGCACCTCGTAGACCAGCCGCTGCGGCTTGTCGGCGGTGCCCGTGACCTCACGGAAGTCGAGGTCCTGGCCGCCGATGCGGACCCACAGCCGCGGGTTCGGGAGCGGGTCGAACGGCTTCATCGCGTGAACGGTGAGGGTGAGCCGCAGCACGCCCTCCTTCGACGGCGGGGCGGGGACCGCGAAGCTCAGCTCGTCGCGCTCGCCGACGGCCCGCGGCTCGACCAGCAGGCCGACCCCCGGCCGCGGGAACCCCTTCAGTTCCTTGCCCGACGCGCCGTCGGCCTTCCAGGTGTCGAACGCCTTGCGGAGGTCCTTGACCTCGCGGAAGTCGAGCGCGAAGGTCTTGCCGCGGGGCGGTTCGAGGAACCGGAGGGCGTCGGTGGCCCGGCGGGTGACGACGAGCCACTGGGCGACCGCGTCGGACGCCTCCTGGAGCGCCTCGGCCCCGGTATCGAACCCGGCCACGGTGCCGTCGCCGGGCAGCGCCGCGCCGAAGTTGACGGTGAGCCCGGTCACGTCCCGCAGCGCCGCCGACAGCTCGCGCCGGTTGAGCCGCCGGGTGCTCGGGACGCCGAGGGCGCGCTGGCCGTCCGCCGCCCAAGTAAGGATGCGCTTCGTGTCCGCGTCGGCCGGGCGGGGCTTGCCCTTCGGGGGCATCCGCCCGGCCGCGACCTGCTCGTGGATCATCGTCCACAGGTGGCGGTTCGCCGCGGTCACGCCGTCGAGCCGGTCGAGGCGGACGCCGGCCTCCTGCCGCTCCTCGCCGTGGCACGCGGTGCAGTGCTCCTTCAGAAACGGAGCGACCACCTTGGGGAACGTGTCGTCGGCGGCCTCGGCCGCACCGGGGCACACGAGGGCGAGCCAGACCAGGAGCACGGAACGCCGATTCACTTCGCGACCTCCCACAGCAGCACGTTGTTCCCGCAGGCCGCCGCGACCCGCGTTCCGTCCGACGCCCACGCCACCGCCGCGACGCGGTCCGGCGCCGCCAGCGACCGCAGTTCGTCGCCGGACTTCGCATCCCACACCCGCACCGTCCGGTCGTCGCTTCCCGACAAGAGACGCGCGCCGTCGGGTGAGTACGCGACCGCGGCGACGTCCTCGGTGTGTCCCTTGAGCGTCAGCAGTTCCTTGCCGTGCTTGCGGTCCCACACGCGGACCGTCCCGTCCTGACTGCAGGACGCGATCCGGGTGCCCGCCGGGTCGAACGCGACTGCGGTCACGGCGCGGCGGTGCCCGGTGAGCGCGAGGAGTTCTTCGCCGTCGGCCGCGTCCCATACTGTCAAGACGTTGTCGCCGTCCCCGGAGACGAGGCACGTGCCGTCGGGACTGAACGCAACGGCGGTCACGTCGTACTCGTTCGCCGACTCGATCGCCAGCAGCTCCTTGCCCGTGCCGGCGTCCCACACCCGTAGCGTGTCGTCGCCGCTGCCCGAAGCGACCCGCTTGCCGTCGGGGCTGAACGCGGCGCACAGGACGTTCTCCTTGTGCCCCTTCAGCGAACGCACTTCCTTGCCGTCGGCCGCGTCCCACAGCCGCAGCGTCTTGTCCCAGTGGCCCGTCACGATCCGCTTGCCGTCGGGGCTGAACGCGACGCAACTGACACCGTCGCCGCCCGCGTTCGTCGTGCGGAGGGCGCGACCCGTGGCCGCGTCCCAGAGGCGCAGGGTGCCGTCGGCGCTCCCCGAGACCAGCCGCTTGCCGTCCGGGGCGAACGCGACGCACGACACGGGCCGCTCGTGCCCCCGGAGCGTGGCCGCGGGCGGCGGCTCCGCCGCGAGAGCGCACGCGGCGGCTGCGAGCAGGACGACGGTTGCGGGCCGGGTCACGAGAACAGCTCCCGGATAGGGGTGCCGTTCGTCGCCCGGTCGAGCACGGCGGCGGGGGCGGCCGCGTCGCCGCGCAGGCGGCCGACGTCGAGCAGGGTGTGCAGGATCGTGGCGTGCAGGTCGGCGATGCCGATCGGGTCGGCCGCTGGCTCGCTGCCGCGGCGGTCGGTCTGCCCGACCACCTGCCCGTGCCGCAGCCCGCCCCCGGCGAGCACGAGCGGGCACGACTTGGGGTGGTGGTGCCGGCCGAGGTTCTTGTCGAGCCCCGAGCGGCCGAACTCGCCGGTGACCACGAGCAGGATCTTGTCTTCGAGGCCGCGCGCCCTCACGTCGTCGAGGAACGCGCTGACGGCGTGGTCGAGCGGCGGGCCGAACACGCCCATCCCCTCGGGCGTGTTCGGGATGCCCTTGCGGGCGTGGAAGTCCCAGTTCGCGCACACCACCGTGACGAACCCGGCCCCGGCCTCGCACAGCCGCCGGGCCATCAGCAGTTGCCGGCCGAGCGAGAACCCGACCGACGGGCCGGACCGGACGAACTTCGAGTTGTCGTCGCAGTTCCAGTTCGGGAAGTGCTCGGTGTCGTAGGCGCGAACGGTGGCAGGGGCTTCGAGCGACAAGTCGAGCGCGTTGCGGACGCTGCCGGTGCGGAGCAGGTCGGCGGCGCGGGCGGTGAACGTGTCGAGGCGGCCCATCGCGCCGGCCGAATCGGCCCGCCGGTCGAGGGTGTCGAGTTGCTTGAGCAGGTCGAGGCGGCCGTCGAGCTGCGGGAGCGGGACGCCCGGGACGAACACGGCGAGCGGGTCCGGGGCGGCGGGCTCGGTCTTGTTCTGTCGGCCCCGCTTCTTCTGCTCGACGGCCCCTTCGGACGCGGGGGCGGCCATCTCGAACGGCGAGAACGAGGTGCCGAGGAGCGCCGGCTGGCACCCCGCGACGACCCCCTCGTACGACCCGTTGAACCCGGCGCGGCCCTTCGCGTTGCGGGTGGTGGGCGGGACCAGGGCGTGCCGCGGCAGGCCGGTCGCCGGGTTCGTGGCCCCGGCGGCGCGGGCGTAGACCGCTCCCAGGCCCGGGGCGGTGATCGGCCGCCCGTCCTGCACGGTCAGGTCGGCCGTCATCATCTGCTTGTGCGCGCCGTCGTGCTCGGAGTGCTTCGTCTGAAAGGAGCGGACCACGGTGAGCCGGTCGGCGAGCCCGGCCAGCTTCGGCAGGTACGACGCGAACCGGACGCCGGGCAGGGCGGTCGGGATGTGGCCCTTGATGCTGGTGTGCCCGTCGGGGCCGTCCGGCTTCGGGTCGAACGTCTCGTACTGGCTCGGCCCGCCGGCGAGGAACAGGAACACGACCGACTTGTCCCGAACCGCCGGGCCGGCCGCCGCGGGGTCCGACGCCCGCACGCCGCCGGCCAGCCCGCCGAGCCCCCCGAGGCCGGGGAGCGCAAAGAGCCCCGCCCGGAGGAAGTCGCGGCGCGAGGTGCCGTCGCACAGGGGGAGTCGGGAGCCGGTAATGACTTCGAACATGTGAAGTCCATGGGGCGGGATAGCACCAGAACCCCACCCACCGCCGCGCCAGACAGAATTTTTCGGTCCGCGGCGCGACCGGGCGGGATTCTGCCAATCATGAACACCCCCGCAACCGCCGGTTTCCCATTCTTGGCCGCGCGTGCCGTCGCACTCGCGGCTCTGGTCGCGCTGCTGGCACCCGCGCCGGCCGACGACCCGCCCGACCGCGCCCCCGCGGGGGTGCACAAGGCGGAGGCGGTCGCGTCGTCGCCCAAGATCACGGGATCGGGCATGGCGTGGTGGGGTGACCGGCTCATTGTCGCCGACCGCGGCGGCAAGCGGCTCCTGGCGTTCACGCCACCGGACAAGTTCGAGACGTTCGCCGAGGGGCTCACCCCCGTCGGCGTCGCGGCCGCTCCGGACGGCTCCCTCGTCGTCGTGGACCGAGGCGACGACGGGCCGCGCCTGCTCCGGTTCACCGCCGACGGCAAGCGAACGGTCCTTGCGTCCGACGACGTCGGTACGCCGCAGTTCCTCGCGGTCCACGCGACGGGCACGGTGTACTGGTCCGGGTTCCCCGACGGCGGCACGCGGGTGCTCGCGCCCGGCGGCAAGCCGACCGCCCTCGCCACGAAGATCGGCCACACCTACGGCGCCGCCCTGTCGCCGAAACAGGACTGGCTCTACGTCAGCTCGAAGTTGCCGAACGCCGAGCGCCGCGGGGTGTGGCGGTTCCCGCTCGACGCGAAGGGGGTGCCGGGCGAGGCCGAGTTCTTCCTGAAGGTGCAGGCGCTGGAGCCGGACGTGCCCGACCTGCCCGCGGCGAAGGACGGGGCGAAGTCGCTCCTCGGGTGGGTGGGGCGACTGCAGGGGATCGCCGTCGATTCGCTCGGGAACCTGTACGTCGCCGGGGCCGAGAGCCACACCTCGGGCGAGGCGGTGGCGGTCGTCGCGCCCGACGGGAAGAAAGTCGCCGCGATGATCCTCGGCGTGCCGCGGAACGTTTCGGGGCTGGCGTTCGGCGGGGCCGACGGGCGGACGCTGTTCGTCACCGGTGCGGGCGAGTACCCGCTGCACCAGGTGCGGTTGCCGGTCCGCGGGGCGGGGCGGTGACGCCCAGCCGCCGGGCCGCCTCGGCGACGGACAGCTTCTGCTCGGCGATCATCTTCACCGCCGCGCGGGATCTCCGGCGCGTCGACCTTGCGCGCGCCGGGCATCGGTGTGTCTCCTTGTGATCAGGCTTGCACCGCCGCAGAAGTTGAACGCCCGAATCAAGGGCGGCGGGCTCGGAGTCTTGCCCCGGCACGAGAAGCCGCTCCTCGACTGGTCCGCTCACGTGTTCGCTGCGGGGCGTTGTTGGCCGACGGCGACTTTCCCGTCGGGCCCGACCGAGAACGCCGGGTGCGACCGACCCGTCTACCCCTGCGGGGTGAGGCCCGTCAGGAGGCGGTCGAGGTCGGCCGGGGCGACCGGCTTGGTCAGGTGCGCGTCGAACCCCGCCTCGGCCCCCCGCCGCCGGTCGTCCTCCTGCCCCCAGCCGGTGACCGCCACCAGCACCACCCGCCGCCGGTCCGCCTGCTCGCGAATCAGGCGGGCGGCCTCGTACCCGTTCAGGCGGGGCATGCCGATATCCAGAAGGGCCACCTCCGGCCGGAACCACGCGGCCGCCTCCACCGCCTCCCGGCCGTCGTGGGCGGCGTGGACCTCGTGCCCGAAGAGCCGCAGCATCTCGGCCAGGCTGTCGGCCGCGTCCCGGTTGTCGTCGGCCACCAGGACGCGCCGCCGCGGCCGGGCCGCGGCCGGCCCGCTGTCGTCGTCGGCACGCGCCGGCCCCGCGGGCGGGTCGCCGGGGAGCGGCAGGCGGACGACGAACTCGCTGCCCCGGCCGCGGCCCTCGCTCCGGGCCTCGACGGTGCCGCCGTGCATCTCGACCAGGCCCCGCACCAGGGCCAGGCCGATGCCCAGCCCGCCCGGGCTCCGCTCCAGGGCCGAGTCCACCTGGCTGAACATCTCGAACAGCCGCGGCAGGTGCTCGGCCGCGATCCCGATCCCCGTGTCCCGCACCGAAACGACGACCCCGTCGCCCCGCCGCTCGGCCGCCAGCCGGATGTCGCCGCCCCGCTCGGTGTACTTGGCCGCGTTGGTCAGCAGGTTCGACAGCACCTGGGCCAGACGGGTCGGGTCGGCGTCTAGGTGGACCGGCTCCGGCGGGAGCGAAACCGCCAGGCGGTGGCCGGCGGCCTCGACGAGCGGGCGGCTCGCCTCGACCGCGTTCCGGACGACGGCCGCCAGTTCGACCCGGTCCCGCCGCAGGTGGAGCTTGCCGCGGGTGATGCGGGACACGTCGAGCAGGTCGTCCACCAGGTGGACCATCTGGCCGAGTTGCCGGTCCATCATCCCCATCGCCCGGTCGGCCGCCGCCGCGTCGCCCCGCGACAGGCGCAGGATCTGGAGCCCGTTGCGGAGCGGGGCCAGCGGGTTGCGCAGCTCGTGGGCCAGGGTGGCGAGGAACTCGTCCTTCCGCCGGTCGGCGTCCTTGAGGGCCTCCTCCTGACGCACCCGCTGGGTCACGTCCACCGTGACCCCGTCGAAGCTGACCGGCTCCCCCGACGGGGCGTAGAACGTCCGCCCGATGGCCCGCACCCACCGCTCCCGGCCGTCCGGGCCGACCGTCCGGTACTCGATGTCGTACCCGGTCCGGTCCCGGATCGACGCCTCGATGGCCCCCCGCGTCCGCTCCCGGTCGGCCGGGTGCAGCCGGTCGTAGAACGTGTCGATGGTCACGTCCGCGTCGGGCGGCAGGCCGAAGTGCTCCTTCACCTTCGCGTTCCACACGAGCTCGCCGAACGGCAGGTCGCAGTACCACAGCCCGATGTCCACCGAGTTCACGACGAGGTCGAGCCGGTCCCGGTGGACCTGGGCCTCCCGCTCGGACCGCCTGCGGGCGGTCACGTCCATCACGATCCCCTCCCACACCGTCTCCCCGGTCGGGAGCCGGCGGGGGGCCGACCGGCAGTGGACCCACCGCACGTCCCCGCCCCGGGTGCGGGACCGGAACTCGCAGTCGAACGGGGCGTTGTCGCGGAGGGCCGCCGCCTCGGCCGCGGCGAGCCGGTCCCGGTCGTCCTCGTGGACCAGTCCGTACAGGGCGGCCGCGTCGGCCGCCGCCTCGGCCGGGGTGACGCCGAACACCCGCTCGACGCCGGCACTGATGAACGCGAACCGCCGCCCGCCGCCCGGGGCGGCGACCGCCTGGTACACGGCCCCGTCGGGCAGGTTGTCGCTCAGCGTCCGCAGCCGCTCCTCGCTCGCCCGCAGCGCCTCCCCGGCCCGCACCCGGTCGGTGACGTCGAGCACGGTGCCGAAGACCCGGACCGGTCCGCCCGGCCCGAACTCGACCTCGGCCTGCTCGCTCACCCACCGCACCGACCCGTCGGGGCGCACGACGCGGTGGTCCACCCGGTACGCGGCCGCCCCGGCCAGGGCGGCGTCCCTCGCGCGGAGGACGGCCGGGCGGTCCTCGTCCGGCACGAGGGCGAGGTAGCCCTCGACGGTCGGCTCGTACGCCGCCGGGTCGACGCCCAGGAGCCGGTACGTCTCGGCCGACCACCGCACCCGCTGGGTCGGCCAGTCGACCTCCCAGCTGCCCACCCCGGCGATCCGCTGGGCCCCGGCCAGCCGGGCCTCGCTCTGCTCCAGGGCGGCCCGCACCCGCCCCCGCTCGGTCACGTCGCGGAGGACCGACAGGTGCAGCCCCGGCTGGGCGTTCGCCACCGCCCGGAACTCGACCACGGCGGTCGCGCCGTCCTTGCGGCGGACGGTGAACTCCCCCTCCTGCCGGCCGTCGCGGAGGAAGGCGGCCCAGGCGGCCCGCCCGGCGTCGGCGTTCGCGGCCGGGGTGACGTCCGCGACCCCCAGCCGGAGCAACTCGTCCCGCCCGTAGCCGAGGAGCGTGCAGGCGGCCGCGTTGGCGTCCACGTACCGGCCGCGGTCGTCGGCCAGCAGGACGGCGTCGAGGGTGTTGTCGAACAGGGCCTGGAGCCGCTTCCGGCTGGCGGCCAGCTCGTCCTGGGCCCGCTTCAGGTCGGTGCGGTCGCGCATGATCTTGGCGAACCCGCGGAGCCGCCCGCCCTCGTCCCGGAGCGGGGTGACGGCCCCGCTGGCCCAGAACCGGGTGCCGTCCTTCCGCTGGTGCCAGCGGTCGTCGTCCCCGCGGCCGGTGCGGAGGGCCTCGTCCAGTTCCCTCTGGGGGACGCCGGCGCGGACGTCCTCCGGGGTGAAGAAGCAGTCGCACTGCCGCCCCAGGATTTCGGCCTCGGTGAAGCCGAGGAGGTGCTCGGCCCCCTTGCTCCACGAGAGGATGTGCCGGTGCGGGTCGACGACGAAGATGGCGTAGTCGAGGACGTTCTCGGCCAGGAGCCGGAACATCTCCCCCTCCCACGCCGCCCGCTCGCTTTGTCCTTGTTCGATCATGGCCGCCGCATCGCTCCGTGAACGCGGCCTGACCGGCGGGCGTGCCCGCCCGAACGAGCCGTCGTGGACGTGTGGTGGGCCGGGGCGGCGGCCGCGAGAGGCCATCATACCCCCGCGGGGACGGTCCGTCACGACGCGGGCGGCGGGTCCGGGACCGGGTCCGGAGCGGCGGCCCGCGTCGTGACGGACCCCGTGAGGGCGGGGACCGCGACCGTGCTGCAACTCGCGGTCACGTGGGCGAACCGGTGAGGGCCTTCCGGATCGCCTCCCGAACCCCCATCGGGCGGACCGGGAAGACCCCCAGGGCCGTCGCGTCCCGGACCACGGTGGGGTTCTTCAGCCCCTCAATCAGGTGCCGGCCGACCTCGAAGGCGGCGGGCGTCACCAGGGCCAGCCACAGGCTCGACAGGTACGGCGTGAGCACCGGCACCGAGACCAGCCACCGCCGCAGCCCCCGCTGCCGGGCGTACTCGCGGATCATGCCGCCGTAGGTGGTGACGTCCGGGCTCCCGATCTCGAAGACGCGGCTCGCCCCCGGGGGCAGGTCCCTCGCCGCCAGCAGGTAGGCCAGCACGTCGTCGACGGCGACGGGCTGGGTGGGGGTGGTGAGCCAGCGGGGGCAGAGCATCACCGGGAGCCGGTCGGTCAGCGACTTCACCAGGTCGAACGACAGGCTCCCCGTGCCGATCACCAGCGACGCCCGGAACTCGATCGTCTCGGCGCCGGACCCGTTCAGGATTCGGCCGACCTCGTGCCGGCTCCGCAGGTGGGGCGAGAGGTCCGGGTCGGCGTCGTCGCCCAGGCCGCCGAGGTAGACGATCCGCCGCACCCCGGCCGCCGTCGCGGCCCGGGCGAAGTTGGTCGCCGCCTGCCGGTCCTCCTTCTCGAAGTCCTTCGATCCCGACATCAGGTGGACGAGGTAGTACGCCGTGTGGACGCCCCGGAGCGCCTCGCCCAGCGACGAGGGGTCGAGCACGTCGCCCCGAACGACCTGCGTGGACTCGCTGACGAGGGGGCGCAGTTTGTCCGGGTTCCGGGCCAGACAGCGCAGGACGACCGGCCGCCGTTCGAGCAGCGGGAGCAGCCGCCCGCCGACGTACCCCGACGCGCCCGCCAGCAAGATGATGGGATCTTTCGCGACTTCTGGACCCGTCGGCTCCGGCAGCGGCATCGCCCTCCCCTGACCCCCGGTTGGGAAGCGGGTTGCTTTGCGGTTCAAGTCCCGACGAGGCTGTCTTACCGGTTCTCGAACCGCGGCACAGGCCCGACTCCGGGGCGAGGTCGAAGGTGGGGATGTTGTCGCTGCGAAAACCGCCCCCCGACTCCGTCCGCCGGTTCCTGGCGGGACAGGCGGAACGGGACTTCACCTACGCGGCGGTGGGGGCGACCGCCGCGGCGCCGCCCGCCGGGTTCGTGGCGGACCGCACCCGCGTGAGGCTGGGCGAGGGCGATGCGGTGTTCCGTGCGGCGTGTGACGCCCTGCGGCGGTGGGAGCAGTTCCGCCTGGGGTGGGTCGAGGCGTGGCCCCCGGACGCGCCGGTCCGGCCCGGCGGGGTCGTGGCCGTGATGGGGCGGGCCGTCGGGCTGTGGTGGCTCAACGCGTGCCGGATCGTGTACGCCGTGGACGAGGCGGGGCCGGTCCGCCGGTTCGGGTTCGCGTACGGCACCCTGCCCGGCCACGTCGAGAGCGGCGAGGAACGGTTCCTGATCGAGTGGGACCGGGGCGGGAACGGCGTGTGGTACGACGTCCTGGCCTTTTCCCGCCCGAACCACGTCCTGACCCGGCTCGGCTACCCGCTGGTCCGCCGCACCCAGAAGCGGTTCGGGCGGGACTCGGCGGCGGCCGTGTTCCGGTCCGTGAACGCGACGGCACCGATCCCCGAAGTCTTCCAGACCACCGGCTGAGGTCGGCTGAAAGTGTTCGGGCCGGAGCGAGGAGCGCCACCCCCGGCCTGTGACGATGAGGCATTGCGCGAGCAACTGAGCGAGGCGCTGCCGCATGAAATCGACACGCGGAGCTGTCCGGATAGGCCGACTTATGGTGACAACGGCGATGGCCAACGACGAACCGCACGTCCTGTTCGACTTCACCGGGGCCGGTGCCGCCGGGGAGTGGAGGACGGTCAACGACGGTGTGATGGGCGGCGACTCCGAGGGCACGTTCCAGGTCACCGACAAGAGGACACTGGAGTTCTTCGGCGCGTTGTCGCTGGAGAACAACGGCGGCTTCGCCTCGGTGCGGTCCGAGGCCGAGAAGCTCGGTCTGGAGAGGGGCGACACCCTCGTCGCCCGAATCCGGGGCGACGGCCGGGAGTACACGCTCAACCTCTACGTCAACACGCCGCGGACGGCCTTCTCGTACCGGGCCGCCGTTCCGACCCGGAAGGACGAGTGGATCGAGGTGGAGGTGCCGCTGGAGTCGTTCAAGGCGACTTCGTTCGGCCGGGTCGTCGAGGACGCCGGTGCGGTGAACCCGGAAGAAGTCAACGCCCTGGGCTTCATGCTGAGCGACAAGAGGGCCGGGCCGTTCAAGCTGGAGGTCGAGTGGATCAAGTTGGCGCGGGCGGGGGCGGCGAAGTGAACGGTTGGCTCCCGTGCCGCACGAGCGGCCACACGCCCCGGGCCCGCGGGCCGCGTGGGTAGCGAGGTCCCGACCGGCACGGCACCGCCGCTCCCGCGGGATGCCGGCCGGAGTTGCCCGGCCGCAGCGCCCGGCGGGGAGGTGCGAACGCGGTCAGCCCTTGACCACCGCCCGGTACCGCTTCTCGGCCTCGGCCCAGTCGGCGAACGTGAGGAACTTCTCGACGTACTCGGCCTTGTTGTTCCGGTAGTCGACGTAGAACGCGTGCTCGTACACGTCGATCACCACGAGCGGGGCGGCCAGCCACAGCGGCCCCTGCGCGTGCTCGTCGCTGACCACGTTGTACAGCCGCCCGTTGACCGGGTGGGCCACCAGCATCGCCCACCCCTCCGCCGCCTTCGCACTCGCGACGAAGTCCGCGGCCCACTTGTCGAGCGACCCGAACCGCTTCTCGACCGCCCTCCGGATCCCCTCCGGCGGGGCGGCCGCCTTCAGGGCCAGCCCGTCGAAGTACAGCTCGTGCAGGATCACGCTGTTGCCGCGGCTCGACTGGATCTGCTTGAGCCGCTCGAACGCCGCGGGGTCGATGGCGGTGCCCTTCGTGAAGCCCTCCTCGAACCTCGCGTCGGCCGCGGCGAACGCCTTCAACGCCCCGCCGTAGTGGGCCGTGTGGTGCGGGCTGATCTGGGCGGCACTCAGGAAGCCGGGCACCTCCTTGTGCTTCAGGGGCTTCGGGGTGCCGGTGATCAGGCCGCTCCCGGCGTGCGGCGACTCGCCGGCCTCGTCGGCCTCGGCCAGTCCGGGCACCAGCAGCGACCCGGCGGCCCCGGACGAGGTGAACAGGAAGTTGCGGCGGTTCAAGGGGTTCAACGTCGTACTCCGTGTGGATGGTTGTGCTTCGGGGGCTCGTGGGCGGACCGACGGTGGTCGGATTCGTGAGGGGGCGCCGGCCGAACCGCGTCCCGACCCGCCACCCGTAGACTATACCCGGCTCCTCGTACCCGCACCGGGGGCCCCACGACCGCCCGCCCCGCGCTCGTCCTCTTCGCCACCATTACGCTCGCAACGGCGGCCACGGCCGCGGAGCCGAAGCCGTTCCCCGGCACGCCGACTACGTGGCAGGGGTTCGCCCGGCACGACTTCAGGGTCGGTGACCTCGACGCCACGGTGGTCGTGCCGGACGAGCCGCTGCCGCCCCGCCCGAGGGCCTCCGGTGGAGTGGCGCCGCCGGCCCGAAAGGCCCGAACCCGAGCACTACCCCCAGCCAGCCGCCGACGCACCGCGGGCCCATCCGCCGTGACCGGCCCTGGGTACTTGCCGGCCAGGACGCCGGTCGTGGTGAAGTGGAAAGTCGGGCAGTAAGAAGGTTATTCGTTCGCCGGTATCAACTGGTTGGAGTGTCCCGGCGAGGGTGCGGCACGGGAGTCTGGTGTGGTGCAGACTCCGGGGGAACACTCCAACGTAGTTTCTTCCGGATGAATGGAATGGTTCCGGACGTGGGGTGGGGGAGTCGCCCGGAACCATTCTCGCACCGCACCACAACGACGCGCCACGGCTCACCCGCTTCGGCCCGGATTCTGGTGACGCGCCCTCCCGCGACGGACCCACCGTTGCGGTTGACCGGCCCCGGGTCGTTGGATACCGTATCAGATGGTGGGTGAAGGTTCGTTCGCACTTAGCCTTGGGCGAAATGATGATCCGGCGACTCGTGGCGATCTACATGACATTCGTGCTGGTGGCGGGGCCGAGCCTCTGCTGCTGCACGACCGGGTACGCCGCTACCGCCACGCAGTCCGCCCCCGGCCCCGCGGCCCCCTCGCCCGACCGCACACCGCCGTGCTGCTGCGAGCACGCCCCCGCTGAACAGGCCGCAACCGTCTCGTGTCACTTGGCGAGCGACCGCGACGAGTCGCAGCCCGCACCGAAACCGGGCAAACACCATTGTCCGTGCAAGGACAAGGACGGTAAGCGGACGCCCGACGCGACCTCGCCCGCGGCGTCCGCGGCCCAGGACGCCGCCCGCCTCCTGACCGCCGACCTCCTGTACACCGTGGCGTCCGCTGCCGAGCCGTTGGTTGGCTTCGACCCCGACTCCGAGGGCGGGCCTTCGCCCCCCGGTCAACGCCTCACGTCCTGGCGACTGCTCAACGCCCCGCACATGCTCCGCTGCTAACACACCTTCCACGCAGGCCCGCGAGGACGCCCGCATGGCGTCTCGCCGTTGGCCGTTCCGCGTTCCGCCCACTGTCGTAAGCATCCGCCCTTGACCCGGACGACGCCGCCCGCGAACCGGTCGTGGTGCCGCGGTCCGTCTCGACTCTACCACGAGTGGCCGGCCCCAAGCCGTCCACGGTTCCTCCTACCCGGGAGCAGGATCATGCTGCGTACCTTGCGTTTGCTCGCCGCCCCGTTCGCCATCGGGGCCGTCGTCGCCCTGGCCGGGTGCAACGGCTCGCCCGACACCCCGGCGCCGCCCCCCGCCGCGGCCCCTGGGCCGACGCCCGCCAAGCCCGGCCCCGACGCCAAAGCCGGCGACCACGGACACAAGCCGACCGCCCACGGCGGCACCATCGTCCCCATCGGGCGGGACAACTACCACGGCGAGGCCGTGTTCGAGAAGGACGGGGTGATCCGCTTCTACACGCTCGGCCCGGACGAGGCCAAGGTGGTCGAGGTCGAGGCCGAGCCGCTGAACGCCTACGCCAAGCCGGAGGGCGGGGCCGGGGCCACGGCGTTCCTCTTCAGGGCCGAACCCCAGCCGGGGGACTCACCCGGCAAGACCTCGCAGTTCGTGGGCAAACTCCCCCGCGACCTGTGGGGCAAGCAGGTCGAGGTCACGATCCCGTCCGTCCGCATCGGGGGCGAGCGGTTCCGGGTCGGGTTCACGTCGGCACCGGTCGCCCACCCCGAAGCCGGACCGGCCGCCAAGGTTCTCGACGCCGACGAGAAGGCGCTCTACCTGACGCCGGGCGGGAAGTACACCGCGGCCGACATCGCGGCCAACGGCGGGGTCGTCGCGTCCGTGAAGTTCAAGGGGCTGAAGGCCCAGCACGACGCGAAGCCGCGGGCCGGGGACCGGGTGTGCCCGATCTCGATGACCAAGGCCAGCCCGGCGTTCACCTGGGTGGTCGGCGGGCAGGCGTACCAGTTCTGCTGCCCGCCGTGCGTGGACGAGTTCGTGCAACTCGCCAAGGACGAGCCGGACGGGGTCAGGCCCGCGGGCGACTACACGAAGAAGTAACCACCCACCCGGACACGAAGGAGACGACGCCATGCACTCTCGAACACGGACGCGGCGGGCGGGCGGCGGGCTCGCAGCCCTGGTGCTGCTGGTGCCCCTCGGGCTCGCCGGCTGCTCGGGCGGCGACAAGGGGCCCGGCCCTGACCCGGCGGGCGAGGGCAAGGGGGCGGCCAAGGCCCCGCCCGCCGCCCACGCCGCCGAGGTCAGGGCCGAGCGGGAGAAGTTGTCGCCCGAGGACCGTGCCCTGGTGGACGCACAGGAGTGGTGTGCGATCAACACGACCGAGCGGCTCGGGTCGATGGGTCCGCCGCTCAAAGTCGTGGTCAACGACCAGCCGGTGTTCATCTGCTGCAAGGGCTGCCGGAAGAAGGCCCTGGCCGACCCGGACAAGACGCTGGCGACGGCCGCGGACCTCAAGGCCGAGGCGAAGGCCGAGAAGGACAAGAAGTGACCCGGTTCGTTCGCCGGGCCGACGCGGGGTCGGCCCGTCCGTGACACCCCAGCCGGTGATGCCATGCGTCCGACCCGCTCCCGCCGGCTCGCCCGGCCCGCCGCTCTGGCCGCCGCCGTACTGCTGACGGCCGCCGCGACGTGGGTGCTGGCCCACGAGGGGCACGCCCCGCTGCCCACCCGCGGTGCCCAGGTGGACGCCGCGACGGGCCAGATCGTCCTCAGCCGGGACGCCCGCGAGGCCCTGGACGTGCAGACCGCCGAGGTCGAGTCCCGGCCCGTCACCGAGAGCGTGCTGGCCTACGCGGCACTGACCGCCCCGTGGCAGAACCACGCCTTCGCGTCCTCGCGGGTGGCGGGCCGCGTGGCCAAGCTGCACGCCCGGCCCGGCCAGACCGTCGCCGCCGGCCAGGTGCTCGCGGAGGTCGAGTCGGTCGAGTTGGAGTCCCTGCAACTCGAACTGCTGAACGCCCGGAACGACGCCCGGCTGTCCGAGAAGATCGTCACCGACCTCGAACCGTCCGTCAAGGCGGGGGCGGTGGCGGGCCAGGGCTTGCTCGACGCCCGGACGAAGCACCGACAGGACCAGAACGCCCTGGCGGTGGCGAGGGCCAAGTGGGCGGGCCTCGGGCTGCCCGGTCCCGACCTCGATACCCTCCTCCGGGCCGGCAAGCCGCAGCCCCGGACGTTTCCCGTCCGCACGCCGGTCCGGGGGACGGTCGTCCACGCCGACCTGGCTGTGGGCAAGGTGGTCGAGCCGCTGGAGCACCTGTTCGAGGTCGTGGACCTGTCGTCCGTCTGGGTCAGGATCGACGTGCTGGAGCAAGACCTGCACCGAGTTGAGGTCGGCCAGCAGGTCGAGGTCCGGCTGACCGCCTACCCCGGCGACGTGTTCCGGGCGGCGGTCAAGGTGAAGGGGGTGTTCCTCGACCCGCGGACCCACCTGAACGCCGTCTGGGCCGAACTCCCGAACCCGCCCGGCGGCGACCCCCGCCTCCTCCCGGGCATGTCCGGGGAGGCCCGGCTGCTCCTGCCCGGCCCGGCGGCGGCGACGGCGGTCCCCGCCGGGGCGGTCGCCCGCGAGGGGGCCGAGCACCACGTCCTGGTCGAAGAGGCCGGGGCGACCGGCGGGTCCGAGTACCGGCGGCGGGCCGTGGCGGTCGGGCGGCAGGCCGGCGGGTGGGTCGAGGTCGGGTCCGGCGGGCTGTTCCCCGGCGACCGGGTGGTGGTCCGCGGGGGCCACGAACTGGCCGGGCTGTTCGCCCAGGGCGTCCTCCGTCCGAGTCCCGAGGCGGCCCGCGGCATCGGCCTGGAGGTCGAACCGGCGGGTCTGCGGGCGGTCGAGGACGTGGCCGAGATCGACGGGGCCGTGGACCTGCCGCCGGCCCGCCGGGCGTCCGCCTCGTCCCCGCTGGCCGGCACCGTGAGCCGAGTCCTGGTGGACCGGGGCCAGCCGGTCAAGGCCGGGGACGTACTCGCGGAGGTCGTCAGCCTCGACCTGCACGCCCTCCAGTTGGACTACCTCCGGGCACACCTGGAAGGCGAGTTGCAGGAGGACACTTACGGGCGGCTCAAGGCCAGCGGGGACGCCACCCCCCGCCGAAAGGTGCTGGAGCAAGAGGCCCTGGTGAACGCCGGCCGGCAGCAGCAGGACACCCTCCGACGCAAGCTCCGGGTCGCCGGCTTGGCCGACGACCGGATCGCCGCCGTGCTGAAGACCGGGGCGGTGGCCGAGACCGTGCCGGTGCGGTCGCCAATCGACGGGGTGGTCGTCGGGTTCGACCGCACCCTGGGCCAAGCCGTCAGGGCCGAGGAGCCGCTGTTCGCCGTCCACGACCTCACCCGGCCCGTGATCCAGGGGTACGTCTCCGAGCGCGACCTGGGCCGCGTCCGGGTCGGCCAGCGGGTGCGGGTGCGGGTGTCAGGCGACCCGGCGTTCCTGGCCGAAGGCACGGTGGCCCGGAGCGGGCGGGTGTTCGGCCCCGACTCCCGCACCCTGTCCGTTTGGGCCGAACTCGACCGCCCGCCGGCCCAGCCGCTCCGGCACAACCAACTCGCCCGCCTCACGCTCGTCCTCGGTCGGCCCCGGCCCGCCCTGGCCGTCCCGCGGTCCGCCCTGGTGTACGAGGGGACGCGGCCCTACGCCTTCGTCCGCCGGCCGGACGGGGCGTTCGAGCGGTTGGAGGTCGAACTCGGCCGGGCCGACGACCGGTTCGTGGAGATCACCCGCGGGCTGAACCCCGGCGACCCGGTGGCCGTCCGGGGGACCGCCGAGTTGCAGACCGCCTACGCCGGCATCAAGTAGCGGAACCACCATGCTCACGCGGGTCATCGCATTCTCCCTGAAGAACCGGGTGCTCGTCCTCCTGGCCGCACTCGCGGTCAGCGTGTACGGGGTGTACGAACTCGCCCGCACCCCGGTGGACGTGTTCCCGGACCTGAACCGGCCCACCGTCACCGTGCTCACCGAGGCCCCCGGCCTCGCCCCCGAGGAGGTCGAGGCCCTCGTCACCCGGCCCCTGGAGTACCAACTGAACGGGGCCACCGGGGTGCGGCGGGTGCGGTCGGCGTCGGGCATCGGGCTGTCGGTCGTGTGGGTCGAGTTCGAGTGGGGCACCGACATCTACCAGGACCGCCAGGTGGTGGCCGAGAAGCTGCAACTGGCCCGCGACCGGATGCCCCAGGGGGCCGACCCGGTGATGGCCCCGATCTCGTCCATCATGGGCGAGGTCATGATCCTCGGCGTCCGGTCCGACGCCGACCCGAAGACCCCGGAGGAGCGGCGGGCGAAGGCGATGGAGGTGCGCACGGTCGCGGAGTTCACCCTGCGGAACCGGCTGATGGCCGTCGAGGGGGTGTCCCAGGTGACGGTCATGGGCGGGACGCTCAAGCAGTACCAGGTCGTCACGTCCCCGGCCCGGCTCGCGGCCGAGAACGTCACCCTGCAACAGTTGACCGACGCCGCCGAGAGGGCGAACGTGCTGGCGGGCGGCGGGGTCATGGTCCGGTCCCCGAAGGAGTCGCTCATCCGCATCAGCGGCCAGAGCCTCACCCTGGAGGAGATTGCGGAGACGCCGGTGCTGTGGCGTGACCCCCGCCCGGTGCGGATCAGGGACGTGGCCGACGTGCGGTTCGGCGGACCCGTGCAGCGGGGCGACGGGAGCGTGCGGGTCCGGGAGGGCGGGGCGACGGTGGGCGGGCCGGCGGTCATCCTGACGGTGCAGAAGCAGCCGAACGCCAACACGCTGGAGTTGACCCCGCGGATCGACCGGGTGCTGGACGACCTGCAACGCGACCTGCCGCCGGACGTGAAGGTCGAACGCCGGGTGTTCCGCCAGTCGGACTTCATCCAGGCGGCGGTGGACAACGTGGTGGAGGCGATCCGGGACGGCACCGTCTGGGTGTTCGTCGTGCTGTTTCTGTTCCTCTGGAACGTCCGCACCAGCGTCATCACCCTGACCGCCATCCCGATCTCGATCCTCGTCACCGCACTGGTCTTCCACTGGCTCGGGGTGACGATCAACACCATGACCCTCGGCGGGATCGCGGTGGCCGTCGGGGAACTCGTGGACGACGCCATCGTGGACGTGGAGAACATCTACCGCCGGCTGAAGGAGAACCGCGGGAGGGCCGCCCCCGACCCGTCGCTGCTGGTCGTGTTCCGGGCCTCCCAGGAGGTCCGCGGCTCCGTCGTCTACGCCACGATGATCGTCTGCCTGGTGGTGCTGCCGCTGTTCGCCCTCTCCGGGCTGGAGGGGCGGATGTTCGCCCCGCTCGGGCTGGCGTACATGGTGTCGTTGCTGGCTTCTCTGCTCGTGTCCCTGACGGTCACGCCGGCCCTCGCCTCGGTGCTGCTGCCGGACGCCCGGTTCATGGAGAGGAGGCGTGACCCGTTCCTGCTACGGGGGCTGAAGTGGCTAGACACCCGGCTGGTACGGCGGTCGCTGCGGCACCCGCGGAAGATCGTCGCCGCCGTGGCCGTGCTCGCCGGGCTGTCGGTGCTCGCCCTGTCGCGGATGGGGTCGGAGTTCCTGCCGCCGTTCAACGAGGGGACGCTGACCGTCAACGTCCAGACCGAGCCGGGGACGAGCCTGGACGAGAGCAACCGGGTCGCCGGGCGGGCCGAGGCGTTGATCCTCCGGGTGCCGGAAGTGGCGTCGGTGTCCCGGCGGACGGGCCGGGCCGAGATGGACGAGCACGCCGAGGGGGTGAACTCGTCCGAACTGGACGTGCGGCTGACCCCGCACGAGCGGCCCAAGCCCGGCTTGGGGTACGCCGTCCTGCGGGCGATCCCCGGCCTCCACGGGCGGGGCGTCGAGAAGTCCGGTCGGCCCCCCGACCAAGTAGTGGCCGACGTGCGGGAGCGGGTGAGCGGCATCCCCGGCGTGAAGGTGAATGTCGGCCAGCCGATCTCGCACCGGATGGACCACATCATGTCCGGGGTGCGTGCCCAGGTGGCGGTCAAGGTGGTCGGCCCGGACCTGCGGGACCTCCGCACCGCCGCCTACGACATCCAGGAGCGGATGAGCACGGTGCCGGGGGTTGTGGACCTCCAGGTCGAGCCGCAGACGGAAATCTCCCAGGTCCGGCTGAAGGTCAAGCGGGAGGAAGCGTCCCGCCACGGCCTCGCTCCCGGCGACGTGGCGAAGCTACTGGAGACGGCGTACAAGGGGCGGCGGGTGTCGGTCGTTCTGGACGAGGACCGGTACTTCGACCTCGTGGTGTGGTACGAGGAGTCGGCCCGGTCCAGCCCGGTCGAGATCGGCAAGACGATCCTGGACACCCCCTCGGGCCGGAAGGTGTCGCTGAGCCAGGTTGCCGACGTGCAGGACACGACCGGCCCGAACACGATCAACCGGGAGCACGTCGAGCGGCGGATCGTGGTGGCGTGCAACGTCCAGGGCCGCGACCTCGGGTCGGTGGTGGCCGACATCCGGGCCGCGGTGGGGCCGGTGGAGGAGAAGCTGCGGGGCCGTCCGGGCGGCTACCGGGTCGAGTACGGCGGGCAGTTCGAGGCCCAGAGGGAGGCGAACCTGCGGCTCGGCGTGTTCGGCGCGCTGGCCGTCGCCGGGGTGTTCCTGCTGCTGTGGAAGTGCCTGGGGTCGGTGCGGGCGGCGGCACAGGTGCTCCTCGTCAACATCCCGCTCGCCGCCCTCGGGGCGGTGATCGCCCTGATGATCGCCAACCACCCGACCGACGCGGCCCTGCACGCGGCCCCGTGGTGGCGGTGGCCGCTGGTGTGGGTGGAGGCCACCACCCTGTCGGTGGCCCACTGGGTCGGGTTCATCACGCTCATCGGGATCGTCAGTCGGAACGGTATCCTGATGATCTCCCACTACGTCCACCTGATGGAACACGAGGGGGAGGCGTTCAGCGAGGAGATGATCGTCCGGGGCAGCCTGGAGCGGCTGGCCCCGGTGCTGATGACCGCGTGCGTGGCGGTGATCGGGCTGGTCCCGCTGGCCCTCGGCGGCGGGCAGCCGGGGCGGGAAATCCTGCACCCGCTGGCGGTCGTGGTGATCGGCGGGCTGGTCGCGTCCACTCTCCTGGACCAGATCGTGACCCCGGCGGTGTTCTGGAAGTTCGGGCGGACGGTGTACCAGCCGCCCCCGCCCGGCCAACACGCCAGGCCGAGCGGCTGGGACGACGCCTGGCTGCACGAACCGGCGGCGCCCGCGAACCGACTGGAGGTCGTGCCGCCCCCGCCCGCCCCGGACACCGGGGCGAACGGCACTCATGAGAAGTCACCGGCCCCGCTGGTCGGGAAGTAGGCCGAGTCCATCCGTGCCGCCCCGGGCGGCGAGAGGAGCCGAGATGGCGACCGATCCGATCTGTCGGATGGCGTCGGACGCCGGCGCCGACCCCGGATCGTCACTTTCTCCTTGACCCCGTACCACGGTACGGGGTGTAGGATTCCCCCGGAGGTTGCGCGATGAAGACGTTCACCGTGGGTCAGGTCGCCAGGCGGTCCGGGGTCGGGATCGAAACCGTCCGGTTCTACGAGCGGCACGGGCTGCTGGACGAACCGGAGCGGCGGGCGTCCGGCTACCGCCAGTACGGCGACGACGACGTGGCCGTCCTCCGGTTCATCCGGCGGGCCAAGCGACTCGGGTTCACGCTGAAGGAGATCAAGGCCCTGCTCGCCCTGCGGCTCGACGGCTCGGCCACCCGGTCGGACGTGCGTGCCCAGGCGACGGCCAAGATCGCGGACATCGGGGCCAAGATCCGCGACCTCCACCGGATGCGGGAGGCCCTGTCGGTGCTGACCGCCGCCTGTCACGGCGACGGACCGGCCACGGGCTGCCCGATCCTGGAGTCGCTAAACAACCCAGACGGTGACGGTGCGGGCGACGACATCACCCCGCCCGCGGAGGAGTGAGCCATGACCGAGCAGAAGTACAAGACGAACCTGAACTGCGGGCGCTGCGTGGCGGCGGTGACGCCGCACCTGAACGGCGAGGGCCGGATCACGCGGTGGTCCGTGGACACCAAGAGCCCGGACAAGGTGCTGACCGTCGAGGGCGAGGGCGTCGGACGCGAGGCCGTCGAGCGGCTGGTCGCGGCGGCGGGGTTCCGGGTGCTCGGGGAGATCGACCCGGCCCGCGGTCCCGGCGGCAACGGGACCGCCCATGCCGACGCACGCCCCGCCGAGAAACCCGCCGCGCCGCCCGCGGCGGGCGCCGAGCCGCGGGCCAGCTACTACCCGATCATCCTGCTGTTCGGGTTCCTGGTGCTCGGGACCGGGCTGCTGGAGGCCCAGGCCGGGGCGTTCGAGTGGCCGCGGGCGATGGCCCGGTTCATGGGCGGGTTCTTCCTGACCTTCGCGTTCTTCAAGCTGCTCGACGTGCGGGGGTTCGCGGACGCCTACGCCGGGTACGACGTGATCGCGGCACGGTGGCGGGCCTACGGGTACGCCTACCCGTTCATCGAACTGCTGCTCGGGGCGGCGTACCTGTCGGGGTTCCGGCCGACGATCACGAACGCGGTCACGCTGGTCGTGATGTCGGTCGGCACGGTCGGGGTGGTGCGGACGCTGCTCGCCCGGCGGAAAATCCGGTGCGCCTGCCTGGGTGCGGTGTTCAACCTGCCCATGTCCTACGTCACGCTGGCCGAGGACGGCCTGATGGCCGCGATGGCGGCGGTCATGCTCGTCGGCGCCGGGCACGGGTAAGCGTTGATCCGCAAGGGGCGGGCCCCGAGAGCCGAGGCCCGCCCCTTGCTCGACCGCCCGCCGCCGAACCCACCCTGCTCCCGCTGCCCTCTGTACCCGCGGACGCTCGCCCTCCTCAGTTAGCCGCCCGCCGATTGGCTCACGTCCCGACCGGCCTCGCACCACGCCCACATAAAAACGAAAACGCGCCGGGGCCGATTACGACCCTCCCCGCCGGGAGTTCGACGTGCACCACACGGACGCAGACCGCTGGTGTGACAGCCACGCCTTCCACTCCGAGAACGCCCGCGGGGAGCGCGGCACCCGGCTCGTCGTCCTGCTCACCGCCGTCACGATGGTGGGCGAGGTCGCCGCGGGCTGGCTCACGAACTCGATGGCCCTGCTGGCGGACGGGTGGCACATGGGCACGCACGTCGCGGCCCTCGGGGTCGCCGCGTTCGCGTACTGGTACGCCCGCCGCCACGCGGCCGCCCCGCGGTTCGCGTTCGGGACCGGGAAGGTCGGGGTGCTGGCCGGGTTCGCCAGTGCCATCGTCCTCGGGCTGGTCGCCCTGTACATGGCCTACGAGTCGCTCCTCCGGGTGATCCGCCCGCTGGACATCCGGTACGACGAGGCCGTCGTGGTCGCGGTCATCGGCCTGCTCGTCAACCTCCTGAGTGCGAGGCTACTCCACGGGGGCGGCTCCCACGATCACGGCCACGGCCACGACGAGGGAGGCCCGCACGGGCACCACGACCTCAACCTGCGGGCCGCGTACCTGCACGTCCTGGCCGACGCCCTGACCTCGGTCCTCGCCATCGCCGCGTTGCTGGGCGGGTGGGCGTTCGGGTGGGGGTGGCTGGACCCGGTGATGGGGGTCGCCGGGGCGGTCGTCATCAGCGTCTGGGCGTGGGGGCTGGTGCGGCAGACCAGCCGGGTGCTGCTCGACCGCGAGATGGACGCCCCCGTCGTCCAAGACATCCGCGACGTGATCGAGGGCGGCGGGGCCGTGATCGTTGACCTGCACGTCTGGCGGGTCGGCCCCGGCAAGTTCGCCTGTATCGTCGGGCTGGTGACGGCCCGCCCGGAACCGCCGGACCACTACAAGGACCGGCTGCGGGTCCACGAGGACCTCGTCCACGTCACGGTCGAGGTCCGCCACTGCCCGGGGGAGCACCCGCCCGCCGACGTGCCGGCCCCGCCCGCACCCGCCGGGGCCGTCCCCGGCCCCCGGCCCGTCACGCCGTCGCCGGCGGCAGCCCGGCCAACAACTGCATCAGGGCGGCGGGATCGACCGGCTTGACCATGTGGAAGTCGAACCCGGCGTCGAGCGACTTCCGCTTGTCGTCGTCCTGGCCCCAGCCGGTTTGGGCCACGACGATGACGGTCTTGCCCCGCGGTTGCTGCCGGATGCGGCGGCAGGCGTCGTACCCGTTCAGCTTGGGCATCCCGATGTCCATGAGGATCACGTCGGGCCGGAACGCCTCGGCTGCGGCCACCCCGGCCTCGCCGTCATGAGCGGTGCGGGCCTCGTGCCCGAGCAGTTCGATGAGCTGGCCGAGCGAGTCCGCCGCGTCCACGTTGTCGTCCACCACGAGGACGCGGCGACCGGCCGGCGCGGCCCCGGTGTCGCCGGTGCCCGCCGGCGGCCGGCCCGGGTGGCCCGCCGCCGGCCCGGCGGCCGGCAGGGTGACGACGAACTCGCTCCCCCGGCCCTCGCCCCCGCTCCGGGCCTCGACGGTCCCGCCGTGCATCTCCACCAGCCCCTTCACCAGCGACAGCCCGATGCCCAGCCCGCCGGTCGTCTTCTCCAGCGTCCGGTCCACCTGGGTGAACATCTCGAACACGCGGCCCAGCATCCCCGCCGGGATGCCGACCCCGTCGTCCCGGACCGACACGGACACCGCCCCGTTGCCCCGCTCGACCGCCAGCCGGATGTGCCCGCCCGGGGGCGTGTACTTGGCGCTGTTGCTCAGCAGGTTGGACACCACCTGGGCGAGCCGGGCCGCGTCCCCGTCCACGACCACCGGACCGTCCGGGAGCGCGACCGTCAGCTCGTGGCCCGCCTGCTCGACGGCCGGGCGGCTGGTCTCCACCGCGGCCCCGACCACCGCCCGCACGTCCACCCGCCCCCGCCGCAGGTCCAACTTCCCCCGGGTGATGCGGGACACGTCGAGCAGGTCGTCCACCAGTCGGACCAGCTGCGTCAGTTGCCGCTCCATGACGCCGCGGGACCGCTCGACCGCCGCCGGGTCGGAGGGGGACAGCCGCATGACGTGGAGGCCGTTGCTGATCGGGGCCAGCGGGTTCCGCAGCTCGTGGGCCAGGGTCGCCAGGAACTCGTCCTTCTTCCGGTCCGCGTCCCGCAGCCGCTCGGCCTGGTCCCGGAGCGTGTCCTCCATCACCTTGCGGGGCGTGATGTCCCGGCTCGACCCGGCCACCTGGACGACCCGGCCCGCCTCCAGCACCGGGGTGAGGATGTACTCGTAGCACCCGGTCGGGGCCGGGCCGCTGTACGGCGTCTCGTCCCGCACCGACCTGCCCGTCTCGACCACCCGCCGGATGTTGCCGGCCACCTGGGCCTCCACGTCCGGCGGGTAGTCGAGCTCGGCCAGCGTCTTGCCGAGGGCCTGGTCGGCGGTCCGCCCCCACAGGGCGAGCAACGCCCGGTTGGCGTACACGACCCGCATGTCGAGGTCGAACAAGAAGTTGAAGTCGGTGGTGTTCGACAGGGCGGTGTCGAACAGCCGCCGCTGCCGCTCGGACTCGGCGTGGAGGCGGGTGAGTTCGGCGTCCGCCTGCTTCCGGGCGGTCACGTCCACCAGGACGCCCTCCCACACCGTCTGCCCGGCCGGCAGGCGGCGGGGGGCCGACCGGGCGTGGACCCAGACGACCCCGCCGGTACGGGTCCACGACCGGAACTCGCAGTCGAACGGGGCCGAGGAGCGGAGGGCGGCGTCTTCCGCCGAGGCCACGCGCTGGCGGTCCCCCTCGTGGACCAGGCCGTAGAGGGCGTTTGCGTCCGCCAGGGCCTCGGCGGGCGTGACCCCGAACAGCTTCTCGACCCCGGCACTGATGAACGTGAACTGCCGCCCGCCGTCCGGGTCGCACTCGACCTGGTAGACGGCCCCGTCGGGCAGGTTGTCGCTCAGGGTCCGCAGCCGCTCCTCGCTCTCCCGCAGGGCGTCCCCGGCCCGCCGCCCCTCGGTGACGTTGACGATGGCGGCGACGAACCCGACGACCCGGCCCGCGTCATCGAACTCCGGGTCGTAGGCGCACCGCATGGTTTGGGTGCCGGACCCGGCGTGGGGGACTTCGCTCTCGAACTCGACCCGCCCCCCGGCCAGGACGGCACCGACGTGCCGCTCGACGGCGGCGTACCCCGGCCCGCCGAGCACGTCGCGGACGTGCCGGCCGACGACCTGTTCCGGGAGCAGGCCGAACCGGGCCGCGTACGGCCTGTTGACGAACTTGTACCGGCGGGCGGCGTCGCAGTGGGCGATGAGCACCGGGGCGCGGTCGGTCAGCAGCCGGAGCTGCCGCTCCCGCTCGTGGGCCGCGTCCGCCGCCCGCTTCAGGTCGGTCCGGTCCCGCATGATCTTGGCGAACCCGCGGAGGGCGCCGCCCCCGTCCCGGAGCGGGGTGACGACCCCACTGGCCCAGAACCGGGTGCCGTCCTTCCGCACGTGCCACCGGTCGTCGTCGCCCCGCCCGGTGGCGAGGGCCTCGTCCAGTTCCCTCTGGGGGACGCCGGCCCGGACGTCCTCCGGGGTGAAGAAGCGGTCGCACCGCTGCCCGACGATCTCCCCCTCGGTGAACCCGAGGAGGCGTTCCGCCCCGTGGTTCCAGGACCGGATGTGGCGGTGCGGGTCCACCACGAAGATGGCGTAGTCCGTGACGTTCTCGGCCAGGAGCCGGAACATCTCGGCCTCCCATGCGGCCCGGTCCGTGCTCCCCTGGTCGCCCATGTGCCCACACCCGGAGTCTCGAATGCCGCCCCGGCGGGACGGGCCCCGCCCACGCGACCGGCAAACGCTGTGATGGGGCGATGAAGTCGAAGACGCGAGTGGAGGATAGTTTACCCCATCCGGCCGGCGATGGGTAGGACAGGACGCCCCGGCGGGGAGTGCCTGCCCCCACGGGCCGGCTGCTACCAAGGGCTACCGGACAGAACCCCGGCGACCTCAGGCACTCGGCACACGGCGTGGGCCGTTCCGGGGTTGCGCGACGGCCGGGGGCGCGTGCCGGAGACCCCGGTCCGCGGGTCCCGAGCCGGCGGTTCCGAACGCCGGGCCGTTGAGGTGCGGCGCGGGCCTCTGTGCGGCGGGACGGGGGAGGGGTCTCCGCAACCGACGCCGACTCCTCGCGAACGAGGCCGACTCCTCGCGAACGAGGGGGAGAGCCCCGCACACGACCCCCGACTCCTCGCGAGCGAGGGGGAGGGCCTCGCGAACGCGCCCGACACTCCGCACGAAACGCTCGCGCCGGGCACGAATCCGGGCCTCAACTGCTCCGCAGCGGACCCACCGAAACGCTCGTCTGACACGCCTCGGGGTGCTCCACCGGGATCGGGGTTTGCCCATCAGACTTCACCGCCCACCACGGCCCGCAGCACGCCGACTGCACCGCCCGCGAGCACCAGCCAGGCCGAGTTCACCCGCCCGCTCAACAGCAGCGCCGCCGCGGCGAGGGCCAGAACGACCGTCACCCCGTCCACCAGGGCCGACCGGCCGAGTTGCCCGGCCACGACCGCCATCAGGGCCACCGACGCCACGTTCACCCCGTCCAGGAACGCCCCGGCCACCGCCGACCGCCGCAGCCGCGGGACGAGCGGCCCGCTCGCCGCCACGAACACGAACGCCGGGAGGAAGATGGCGACCGTGGCGACCGCCGCCCCGACCGGCCCGGCCAGCAGGTAGCCGACGAACGTGGCGGTGGTGAACACCGGCCCCGGCGTCACCTGCCCGACCGCCACCGCGTCGAGCAGCTCGCCCTCGGTCAGCCACCCGTGCCGCTCGACCAGATCGGCCCGCAGGTACGCCAGCAGGACGTACCCGCTCCCGAACAGCACCGCCCCGACCTTGAGGAAGATCAGGAACAGCGGGGACAGCCCGAACGCGGTTGCCCCGCCTGCCCCGGACCCCGGCCCGAGCCACGCGACGGCCGCACCGGCGAGGAGGGCGACCAGGGCGATGAGCCCGAGCACGGCGAGCGACTGCCGCCGCCCGTCCCCGTCCCGGCGTGCGGCCCGGACCGTTGCCAGCACCAGCCCGGTGCCGAACAGGACGGCCAGTTCGTGAACCCCGAGTGCGGCCAGCACCACCGCCGCTGCGCCCACCAGGGCCAGGAACCGCGACCGGACGGCGGTCCGCCCGAGCTTCCAGAGGGCCTGGGCGACCACCGCGATCAGCACCGGCTTCACCCCGTACAGCAGGCCGGCGACCGGCGGCAGGGTGCGGAACGCGACGTAGCACCAGGCCAGACTCGCAACGATCAGGGCGGCGGGGAGAATGAAGCACAGGCCGGCGACCGCGAACCCCTTCCACCCGGCCACCCGTTGACCGATGTGGATCGCCATCTCGGTCGAGTTCGGGCCGGGGATCAGGTTGGTCGCCCCGAGCAGGTCGAGGAACTCGGCGTGGGTCAGCCACCCGCGGCGGCGGACGACCTCCTCCTCCATCATGGCGACGTGGGCGGCGGGTCCGCCGAAGGCCGTCAGCCCGAGTCGCAGGAACACGACGGCGACGTGCCGCAGCGACGCCCGTGGTGATTCACCGGGAGCGGGACTGTCGTCTCGGCCGCTCTGATACGCCACCGTGGGGTCCCCGCAGCGGTTTCTCGCTCGTCACGGGGACCGACAAGCCTGCCGGGTGAGCAGGGCGTGTGTCGGGCGAGTACCCGCTACTGAAATGTTACGGAGGCGGGTCAGAGCGGCCGGTTCGCCGCCCAGGCCAGCCGGCGACGAAGACCGATCTGTGGGATGCGGATTGGTCCGAGCCCGAGCGCCGAGCGAGGG
>NZ_JBHYGG010000311.1:0-29173 GCF_051859125.1 Gemmata sp. | reverse complement strand
ATTCTTGCCTGCCTCCGGACGCGACTGGAGGCAGGCAAGAATGCCTGCCCCACCATATCGAAACGAATCCATGCGATTCGGTATAAGACCCCGGGCGAGGTGACCCGTGTGCCACCGCGAACCTCGCCCGGCCAACCAGTCGATTCGATCACACGTTCCCGAGCGCTGCCGCATCCCATTTCGAGACTCGCCAGTGGCTATCGAAATCGAAGGCCAACGATACGAGATCGTCATCGGCACTGATGTGTCCCGGCCGTCTGCTCGGAACGGAGCGTTTCTGGAGATGCGGGCGCTTGATCGGCCGCACGAAGGAATCATCCTGATCGCGTTCCGCTCGAACGCGAGCGGTAAGATTACAATTAGCGCGTACCGTCAGGATATCCCTCTTGAGATACTGGACCGCTTCCTCCGTATTGCCGCAGAAGAGTTGTCCACCACGCACTGGCCGCTTTGGGTGGATGAAACCTGAGTTGATCAACACAAATTGCGGCAGCGCGCTTGGGACCTTGGGATAAAACCCAAGTCGGGCCGGCTGTGCCGGCCGAAACCACATCGACCGCAACGGTTTCGGCCGGCACAGCCGGCCCTACAAACAGGCTTCGCGCCCGCGTTCAGATCGCCTCGGGGCCGCGCTCGCCGGTGCGGATGCGGATGCAGTCCTCGAGCGGCAGGATGAAGATCTTGCCGTCGCCGATGTGGCCCTCGGGGCCGGTGCGGGCGGCCTCGATGATCGTGTTCACCGTCGGCTCGACGAAGTCCTCGTTCACCGCGATCTGCAACTGCACCTTCCGCAGCATGTTCACCGTCAGCTCGTGCCCGCGGTACACCTCGGTGTGCCCCTTCTGGCGGCCGAACCCGAGCACGTCCACGATCGTGAGGCGGAACACCTCGACCTTGTTCAGCGCTTCTTTGACCGCGTCGAGCTTGTTCGGCTGGATGATGGCGAGGATCAGTTTCATGAGAAGTCCGAAGCGATGGAACGCGGAGCACGCGGGTTCCAACGCGGATGAGTGACAGGATCGGAGAGTCGGACCGAGTACCGTCCGATCCTCTTCATCGCGTCTTTCGTCCGCGTCACCCGCGTGCGATTGCTTCCTCGCATGATACCACCGTTTCGCCGTGCGTCAGGTACTCCGAGCCGACCGCGTAGTTGTCGAAAGCGAGCGAGTACGCCCCCTCGAACCAGTCGCGGATGTGCGGGACCGCGCCGGCGTCGAACGCGGGGCGCGTCACCAGCGCCGGGCCGTACGGCGCGAGCCGGATCTCGCCCTTCTCGACGACGAGCTTGCCGGCCTTGAACACGAACCGCGGCAGCTCGAACATCGCCCGCATGTCGTCGCCCGGCGTGTAGACGGTGACGTCGGCGTCGGCGCCGATGCCGAGGTGCCCCTTGTGCGGCAGGCCGAGCATCCGCGCCGGACCGGCGCGCGTAACAATCGCGATTTCCTGGAGCGTGTACTCGCGGTCCAACTCCGGGAGCGTGCAGACGTCCTTGAGCTTCGCCGGGAGCCGCTTCAGCACCTCGCGGCGGTAGTCGCGGCTCATGAGCAGCGCGCAGATTTCCGGGTACGCGAGGAACGAGCCGCCGTTCGGGTGGTCGGTGCTCATGGCCACCTTCCACGGGTCGCGCACCAGAAGATACCACTCCAGGCCGATGGCCCACTGGAGCGCGTGGACGAAGCTCTTCTCCTTGTACTCGATCGGCACGATCCCGCACCCGCCCTCGCACTCGGTGTCGCCGTTGAACCACTTGCGGCCGGTGACGCGGTGCAGGAAGTGCCCGAGCGGGCCGTCGCCGGTCATCGACGTGGTGTCGCCGAACATCACCTGGCCGACGTCCACGGTCGCCCGCGGGTGCGCGTTCACCCACTCCGCAAGTTCGGGCACGCGCGAGCAGAACGTCCCCTGGTCGTCCGCCCCGCCGCCGTAGCTGTGGAACTGGATGTGCGTGAAGTGCGCCCGGTGCCCCTCGACCGCCCGCATCGTGTCGAGCGTCGTCGTCCAGTTCCCCGGCATCCCGAGCTGGTTGCAGTGGACGTGGACCGGGTGCGGGAGGTTCAGTTCGTCGGCGACGCGTGCGGCGGCGGTCACGATCTGCCGCGGCGACACGCCGAACCCGGGGACCACATCTTCGAGGCCGGTCATGCCGTTCTTGCCCTGCTTCCACACCTCGACGCCGCCGGGGTTCACCACCTTCAGCGCGTACCCGCGGGTCGCGTGCAGGAGCCACCCGCAGAACGCCCGCACGCGGTCGAACTCGCCGCGGCCGAGCTGGTCCATCACGTAGTGGTTGTTTCCGACGAGGACGAAGAACCCCTTGTCGATGACGGGGGTGTCGTGGAACTCCTCGTGCGTGTGCCGGGCCCCGAGCGGCGGGATGGCGGCGTCGAACACGGTGGTGTACCCGAGGCCGGCATAAAGATAGCCGGTGGCGAACGTGGTCGGCGTGCTGCCGAGCGTGCCCGAGCGGAGCAACTTCGTGCGCCGGAACGGGGCGTTGTCGCGGCGGTCCTCGGGGCGGAGCTTCCGGGCGACGTTGACCTTCGGCCCGGCGATGTGGGCGTGCATGTCCACGCCGCCGGGCATTACGACGAGGCCGGTGAGGTCGTGAACCCGCTCGACGACCGCGTCCGGGTCGGCCGGCGGCGCGACCACCTTGCCGGCCTCGATCCAGATGTCGCGGACCTCGCCGTCGATCCCGTTCGCGGGGTCGTGAACCGTGCCGTTCGCGAGCTTGATGAGCGCCATGCTGAGAACTGCGGGGTGGTTGAGTGCCGGTCGCCGGGTCGGTCCGCGCGCCGGGCGGCTGCCGGGCGGCTCCTTGCGTGGTTGCCCCTCACCCGCCGCTCGAGGACTCGCGGCGACCTCTCCCCGTCGGAACTGGGCGAGGTGGGGCACCCGTGCTCACGGCAGCGCCACCGAGGGGCGTGGGACCGGCGGCCCCACCTCGCCCCCGGCTGTGCGGGGGCGAGGTCGAGACGGGGCTCTGCGAGTCGCGGGTGAGGGGGTGAGCACTCGCCCGTTGTCCCGTGCGTTGAGCCGCTACCGACTGTGAGAAGTGTACGATTACCGCTTCCCGCCGGCCGGGTTCCAGTCCACCGTGGTCGGGGCGGGCACGGTGGGCGTGGGCTGCCACCGCGGCTCGTCGGCGGTCACCGAGATCGGAAGCGGGGCCGGGGCCGGCGGTGCGACGACCGTTGCAGGAGCCGCAACGACCGGGGCCGGGGTCATGGTCCCGAGCACGGGCAGCGTGGGGATCGTCGGGATCGCGGCCAGGCTCGGCGGCTGGTCCCCGCCCCGGGGCAGCATCGGAGCGAGCGTCAGCGGCTGGGTGGTGACCACCCGCGAGCCGGCGGGCTCCGTCTCCGCCACCGGGAGCGGCGTCATCGCGACCGTCGCGGCGGGCACCGGTGTCGGACTCATGGTCGGGACCGGAACGGCCGCGCCCACCGACGGGATCGGCGTCAGCGTCGGCGGCGGCGGGACGTAGCCCTCGGGGACCGTGAGGGTCCGCGGGGCCGCCGGGCCGGCCGGCACCGCAGAGGCCCGGGGCACGACCGGCCCCGGGGCCGGTTGCGGCTGGCGGTACTGGACCGGTTGCGGGGAGTAGATGGTGCTGGGCGGGGGCGGGGGCGGGGCCGCGGGCGACACGTAGGCCGGCGGCTCGGTCCCGGTGCCGAGGCGGTACGGGTCGGTCACCTGCGTCGGGAACGCGCCCGGGGTCGCCCCGGTGATGGCGTACCAGTTGGCCGACGCCCGCGGGAACTGCCCGGTCGGCGCGTACGGGTTCGCCCCGGGGGTCACCGAGCCCCAGCCGTACCACCGGTACGCGGGCGGCCCGGCGTACACCGTCTGCCCGGTCGGGCTGGTGCCGCGGAACGGCGCGTTGGGGTTCGCCGGGTCCGGGCCGTTGGACGCGGCGGCGGCGGCGGGCGGGGCGCTGGTGAACGTGCTCTTGATCTTGTCGAGCCCGCGGGTCACGAGCGACGGTTCGTCCCGGGTCGGGGCGGTCCGGGGCGCACCCTTCTCGGGGGTGACCGTCCCGGCCGACCGCACGTTCGGGTCGAACCCCGCGGGCGGGGTCGCTGCGTGGCCCTTCCCCTGCGGGGGGCCGACCGGCGTGCTCCCCGGGAACTGCGGGAGCGGCTCGGCCGCGGCGCGGACCTGGACGCGGCCCTCCTCGGGGTCCGCGGCCCGGGGCGCGAGGAGCTTCGCCCCCCGCTGGCCCGGTCCCTGGCCCAGGGCCACGGTGACCGACAGGCCGAACCCGACAACACTGGCGATTCCGAACGTCACCCGCATGATCCGCTCCTCGTTGATCCGTCAACAGCGGCGCGGTTCCGCGCCGGGGAGTGCGATGCCGCCGCGGTCACTACCGGCCTCCCGGCCGCCTCGCGCCCAGGCCCGCGAGCCCGGACCGCGCGCCGCCCGCCTGCCCGGCCGGGCTCGGGAAGTAGCCCATGGTGTTGCTGAACACGACCGGGTGCCCGGCCGGCGGGAGGACGGCCCCGTCGAGCCCCACGGTCTCCAGCGGGTCCGGGGCGGCCGCGAGCTGCGGGAAGAACGAGGTCCGCGCCCCGCCGCCGGCCATGAACGGTGCCCCGCCCCCGCCCCCGCCCCACCCGCCGACCGTGCCGGGCCGCACGCCGTAGAAGTAGTTGACGCCCGCGTTGCCGCCCCGGAGCAGGTTCAGGTACGGGCTCAGCGGCTGGGTCGCCGGGTTGTACACGTTCGGCATCACGGTGTTCGGGTTCAGCGGGGTGCCCCCGAACGCGGGGTACTGCGGCCCCTGGGGCTGCGTCCCGGGGGACGGCTGGGCCGGGAACTGGGCACTCGCGGCCCCGACGCACACACCGGCCGCCGCAAGGGTCAGAAGGTACCGCATGATGTTGGTCCCGGGTTCGAGGTTCCGTTCCCACCGGGGCCGCCGGGTCGCGGCGGCCCCGCGTTCTCGTTCCGTTAGTTGCCGAAGCCGTTGCCGCGGCCGCTGATCGAGTTGACCGTGCTCGACCCGAGCAGAGTGATGCCGAACACCCGTTCGATCGGGGCGAAGATCCGGGTCAGGGTGCGGTCGATGGTCACGAGCTTCTGGGCCTTCACGTAGATCCGGTCGCCCGGCATGACCTGGTAGTTGGTGCAGGTCTGCCCGTGCTGCGTCAGGCCGACCCAGTCGATGGGCAGGATCTGCCACGGCTGACCCGCGTGCGGGGTGCGGCGGGCGACCCACATGTTCCGCTTGCTGCCCACGTCCGAGATCCCGCCGACGTTGCTGATCGCGTCGAGGACCGTCTCGCTCCCGGTGACCGGGAACGACACGACCTGCTCGCCGAACCCGGCCCCGTCGAAGATGACGTAGTACCGCTTACTATTGTACGCCAGCACGTCGAGGATCACGACGATGCTCTCGGGGCGGGTCTTGAGGTCGCTCAGGACCGGGTTCGCGATCACGTGGCGGCGGATCGCCTCGGCCGCCTGTTCGAGCGTCAGCCCGGACACCGCGACCCCGCCCCAGAACCCGAGGCTCACGGTCCCGTCGGGCCGCACCTGGAACGAGCCCGAGACGGGCTGCACCGGGAGCCGCTGCGTCTGCACCGACTCGACCTTGGTGACCGGGTCCGGCACCTTGGCCCGCTGGACCACCTCGATGAGGAGCTGGTCCGGGGCCTCGATCACGTACGGCGGTAGCATGATCTTGTCGAGCTCCACCGGGACCGTTCCCGGCGGGGGGACCGCGATCGGCGCAGACGCGCCCCGCGGCCCGGTCTCCCCGTGCGGGTGGTGGCACCCGGTCCCGCCCACGAGTGCGAGCAGGCACACCCCAACACCCAGCGTGCCACATCGGCGACCCACACGCATCGGAACCCCTCCCGCCGATCGAACGTCATCACTGGTGTTATCGACCCCACCGGAACCGATCGTGAAGGATTCCCCCGCACGAGGCGCGATTCCGTCAAGTGGGGCGGGCGCGCGGGGGTGCGGGGGATGGGAAAATCCCCGGCCGCCCGGGTGCCGCCTTGCCCGGCCGCGTCCACCGGAACACAATCAGACGTCTCTCCCCGAGTCGCCCTGGAGGCCGCACATGTCACGCGTCTGCTACACCCTCCTCCTGCTCGTCGGTGTCGTGGCGGTCGCCGCGGCGCAGCCGCCCAAGGCGCCTCCGAAGAAGGCCGACAAGAAGGACGAACTCGTCCTCAGCAAGGACGAGCAGGGGGTCATCGACCGGACCAATGCCGAGCGGAATAAGGCCGACCTGCCGCCGCTCAAGGCCAACCCGAAGCTCATGGCCGCCGCCCGCGGGCACGGCGATAACATGGCCAAGCAGGACAAGCTCGACCACGTCCTCGACGACAAGATGCCGGCCGACCGCGTGAAGGACGCCGGGTACACGTACGCCGCCGTCGGCGAGAACGTCGCGTGGAACCAGAAGGACCCGGCCCAGGTGCTGGAGGCCTGGATGAACTCCGAGGGCCACCGGGCCAATATCCTGAATAAGGAGTTCGAGGAGATCGGCGTCGCCGTCGCCAGGAACGCGAAGGGCGAGCGGTACTGGGTTCAGGTGTTCGGCAAGCAACTGGGCAAGTGAGGGGCCGCGATGGGAAAGGTCATCGTCGTGACCGGGGCGACGCGGGGGCTGGGCCGGGCGCTGGTCGGGCCGTTCGTCGCAGCGGGCCACACGGTTGCCGGGTGCGGCCGGAACGAGGGGCACGTCGCCGGGCTGCGACAGGAGTTCCCCGGCCGGCACCTGTTCGGGGCGGTGGACGTGGCCGACGCGAAGGCGGTGCAAGCGTGGGCGGCCGACGTCCTGTCCCGCCTCGGTCCGCCCGACCTGATCGTCAACAACGCGGCGCTCATGAACACCCCCGCCCCGCTCTGGGAGGTGGACCCCCGCGAGTTCGACGGGATGCTCGACGTGAACGTGCGGGGCGTGTTCCACGTCATCAAGGCGTTCGCGCCCGCGATGGTCGCGCGGGCGAGCGGCGTGATCGTGAACCTGTCGAGCGGGTGGGGGCGGAGCACGTCGCCGAGCGTCGCGCCCTACTGCGCCACGAAGTACGCCATCGAGGGTCTGACGCTCGCGCTCGCGCAGGACCTGCCCCGCGGCATGGCGGCCGTCCCGCTCAACCCCGGGGTCATCGACACCGACATGCTCCGGCAGGCGTGGGGCGACGGGGCGAGTAACTTCCCGAACCCCGACCAGTGGGCCGCGAAGGCCGCCCCGTTCCTGCTGAACCTCGGCCCCAGGGACAACGGCAAGCCGCTCACCGTCGGATGAGCGAGGCGGGCGTCCCGGTGGAATTGGGCGAGCGGGGGACTCACGTCCCCCGCCCGCCGAGCAAGATGCTCAAATCCAGAGGTGCACCCAGCAAGGCGACGGCAGGTAGAGCACCTCGGGGCATTCGGGTACGATGCACGGCGTCCGCCACCTTTCCCGCACCGAGGACCGACCGTGTCCCGAACCACGCGCCGCGGAGTGACCCTGACCGAAGTGCTGGTAGTCGTCGCCATATTTGCGATCCTCGTCGGGCTCACGCTGCCGGCGACCCGCCGCGTTCGAGGAGCGGCCGAGCGAGCGCGGTGCACGGGCAACCTCAAGCAACTGATCCTGGCGCTGCACAACGCGCACGACGCAAGCGACCGGCCACTCACGCCGCCGCCGGCCGCTGGCACCACACCGGCAACCCCGCCGCACTTCCCTCCCGGGTGCTTCGGGCCGGGGACCGCCCCCGAAGAGCGGTTGAGTTGGACGGTCGCGATCCTGCCCTTCATGGAGCAGGACACTCTTTACGGGCGTTTCAGCAGGGAACAGGGATACGCCGAGAACTCTTCGGCCGCCCAGACCACGATCAAGACGTTCCTGTGTCCCGTGATCCAAGGGACCGCGCAGGGCGAGGGGGTGACGCACTACGTCGCGATGTCCGGGGTCGGGCTCGACGCGGCCCACCGCCCGGCGGGTGCTGCGGGAATCGGCTTCATGGGTTACGACCGCATGACCTCGCTTCTGACGATCAGGGATGGTGCCTCGAACACCGTTGCGTTGCTGGAGACGCGTGTGGACGTCGGGCCGTGGGCACGCGGGGGCACGTCGACCGTCCGCGGGTTCGAGCCGGGGGCGGTCGCGAACCCTTCGCAGATGCCGTTCGGGGGGCACCCAAATGCGATTGGCGCGGCGATGGCGGACGGCTCGGTCCGAGCATTCCTTACACACGTCGACCCGGCTCTGCTCACCGCCGCGATCACCGTCGCGGGTGGCGAAGAGGTCAACCTCGATTGAGCACCGCGGCGCGATATCGCATCCTGACGACCGCTCTCCGCTGGCTCGCAGTGGTGCTGATCCTGCGAGTCCTCGCCACGATCCTGGCGAACTACCCCGACTACTTCCCGCCCGACTTCGAGTCACTCTTCCTGCTCGGCCGCGAGGCGACCTTCACCGGCGCGTACCGCGTGGCGTTCTACGTCCACATCGCTTCCAGCCCGCTCGTGCTGGTTTCCGGGTTGGTTCTGCTGAGCGAGACCGTCCGCAGCAGGTGCGGCAGCTTTCACCGCTACCTCGGTCGGGCGCACGTCATGGCGCTGTTGGTGCTGGTACTCCCGAGCAGCATCGTGATGGCTCGGTACGCCTTCGGAGGCTGGCCGGCGGGTGCGAGTTTCGTGTTGCTGGCGTTCGCGACCGCGGCGTGTGCGGTCGCCGGCGTCGGATGCGCCCGCGGCCGCCGGTACGACCGGCACCGGCGCTGGATGCTGCGGTCCTACGTCTTGATCTGTTCGGCGGTGGTCCTGCGCCTGATTTCGGGTGCAGCGGGGTTGATCGGCGTGGCGAGCCCCGAAGGTGCGTACATCGCCGCCGCGTGGAGCAGTTGGGTGATCCCACTGTTGGGTTACGAGGTGTTCGAGCGGTGGATGGTCCGACAGCGGACCCGGCCGCCCGTCGCGTCGCTGCGGTGAGCCCCCGGCACGTCCCGCGTCCCCTGCGAGCCCCGTGACTCGCAGGGGCAGGGCAGGGTCACTTGGTCGTCAGGTCCAGCGAGAGGTCGTTGGTGCCGTCCTTGATCGACGCCCTGAGCGGGGTCAGCGCCGCGGTCGCGTACCGCTCGGGCAGGACGTTCTTCGGCGCGGTCTTGTCGGCGGGCTTCTGCGGCCTGGTGGCCGTGACCACGTACTCGCCGGCCGGCGCGCCGTCGAACCGGGCGTAGGTCGTCACCTGGAACCGGCCCAGATCGTCGGTCCGGCCGTCGGCGATGTTGGTGTACTTCTTCGACTCCGCGTTGTACCGCGCCAGCGCCACGGTCGCGCGGGCGACCGGTTCGCCGTCGAGCTTGAGCGTGCCGCTCACCGGGAACGTCGGCTCCTTCTTGACCGGCTTGCCCTTCTCGTCCGACTCGGGCACCTTCAGGTCCGCGGGGAGGATGCCCTCCAGCAGCACGTTGGCGACCAGCGGTTTGTCCTTCTTCACCGTCACCCAGGCGACGTGGTCGAACTCGCCGTACTCCACGCCCCGCATCCGGCTCCCGCCGCCGGTCGTCGCGAGCTGGTAGTACTTCGCCCCGTTGCGGTCGAACACCTGGTACCGGTGGACGTGGCCGCAGAACACCGTGTGGTTGCGGCCCGCGAGCGCCGTCTCGACGGCCGCCCACCCGTTCTTGTCGAGGTCCGCGGCGACCCACAGCGGCTTGTGGACGAACACGAACGTCCACCGCGCGCCCTTGTTGGCCTCGGTCACCTTCGCGAGCCACGCCTGCTGCTCCTTGTCGATGGTCCCCATCTCGTCCGGCGGGGTCTCGGAGTTGAGCGCGAGGAACAGCACGTTCTTGTAGGTGAAGTGGTAGTACCGCTTGCCGTACCGCTCGCCCCACTTGGTGGCGAGCACCTTGTTCGCGAGGTCGTGGTTCCCCGGGACGTAGAAGAACGGCATCTCGAACCGCTTCACGTACCCGTCGAACTCGTCCCACTGCTCGGTGGCGACCTCCTCCTTGAGCGTGTACCCCTCGATCAGGTCGCCGACCGACATGACGAACTGCGGCTGGAGCAGGTTGACCTGCGCGACGGCCCGCGAGAACACCTTCTCGCGGTGCCCGCCGGTGCGGTCGGAGACGACCGCGAACTGGAACTGGTCGGCGTCGCTGTTGAGCTTGAGCGAGGTCCACGGGTTCTTCTCGCCGGCCTCGATCACGAGGTCACCGGTCGCCTGCGGCGCGCCCCGGTTCGGGGCCGACTCGGAGCGGGACAGGGCGATGACGCCCGCCAGCGCAGCGGCGGTGGCGAGCCCGACGGCAAAGTGTTTCATGGCGGCACTCGGTGGGGTGCGGTCGGCGGCAGCCCGACCGTGTCCAGAGCATAGCGGAGACGGGGTGCGGCAAGCAACGCGGCAGCGGCAGTTCATCGGAGTTTCACACTCCCTCGGGGCCACTCACATCATCGCCAGGGGGTGCTTGCGGTTCTTGAGCGGTAGGTCGACGGGCCGCTCGGTGCGGTGCGACTCGTACACGGCCAGCACCATCTCCAGAGCCGCACGGCCGTCGGCGAGGCTGTCGAGCGGCGGCCGGTCCTTCTCGATGGCCTCGATCAGGTCGTTGACGATGAAGATGTTCCCGTTGTCGATTCCCTTTGGGTCGAGCGTCTCGGGCTTCCCCACCCCCGCCGAGGTGATCGGCTGCCACGGGGCCTTCGGCGGACCGAACAGCCCGCCCGGGTCCTCGCACAGGAACGCCACGGGCAGGATGCCGAAGCCGACGTGGATCGTGCCCTTCGTGCCGCGGACCTCCAGCCAGTACCGCGAACCCGCCCCGGCTTTCGCGACGTGCGTGGTGAAGCGGCCGGTGGCGAGCCCGTCGAACCCGTAGGTCGCCGTGATGTGGTCCCCGAGGACCGGTCCGATCTGCTCGCCGGCCTGCTTCACGTCGCCGGCGACGGCACGGCGCCCGGCGCTCTGGATGCGAGCGAAGCACCACCGGGCGTCGCCCGCGAGGTGCCGCATCAGGTCGAACGTGTGCGTTCCGAGGACCATGAGATCCTCGCCGCCGCCGCGCCGGTCCTCCTTCCCGTGGCCGCGGAGTTCGAGCACGTCGCCGATCTTCCCCTCGCCGATCAACGCCTTGATGACCTTCACCCGCGGGCTGTACGCGGTCTGGTGCGCGACCGCGACCTTGACGTGGTGCTTCTCGCACGCGGCGACCATCTCGTCGGCCTGCTGGAGCGTCTGCGCGACCGGCTTTTCGAGGAACACGTTCGCCCCGAACTCGGCGCACGCGACGACCATGTCGCGGTGGCAGTCGGGCCAGCGGTCTGCGACGCTGACGATCTGCGGCTTCTCCTTTTCGAGCATCTGCCGGAAGTCGGCGTAGGCGGTCTTCGCGCCGAGCCGCTTCGCGGCCGCGGCGCGCCCGGCCTCGTTCTCGTCGGCCACGGCGACGACCTCGGCCCGGTCGCACTTGAGCCAGACGGTGTCGAGCGCGTGGCCGTAGCCGCCCTTGCCGGTGCGGCCGATCACGGCGACGCGGTACTTCTCGGGCACGGTCGCCTCAGGGGGAGCGGGGGGGGAGCCTACAGCCTGCCCCCGCGGGCGCGGCTTTTCAACTTGAAACTGGGAACCCGCGGATCGAAACTCCGGTGCGGGGTATGATGTGTGTACCTACCTGATGATGGGGCAACACGATGTCGGTCCACGCCATGCGGTTGATGCTCGGGGTCCTGTTCCTGCTCCTCGCGGCGGGGATCTTCCTCCGCGACTGGTTCATCCCCGGCCTCGGCGTTCGCTTCGACCCGCTCCGGCTGAACCTGGGCGGGTTCCTGGCGCTGGTGTTCGGGTGCCTGAACCTGGCGAAGTGGTACGTGTGGCGGTCGTACCGGAACGAGATGGCGACGCCGGTGCGGACGCCGCTGCAGCCGGACCCGTCGGCGGTGCGGCCCGACGTGCCGAACCCGGAGCTGGACTTCCTGGCCCAGGACCGCGACGCGAACCAGGACCGCGACGAGCCGAAGCACGAGCGGCGGTTCTGAGCCGCGCTACTCGGGGGCCTTGGGGGCCTCCGGCCCGCGGGGGGCGGGCCGCGGGGCGTTGAGCGCCCGGGTCACCGTGTCGAGGAGCTTCTCCATCGCGAACGGCTTGCGGATGTAGTCGACCACGCCGAGCCACTCGGCGTAGGCCTTGTGCCGGCTCCCCTCGTTGGCCGTAATCATGATGATCGGTGGCGCGTCGGCCTTGTCGCGGAAGTGCTCGAGGAGCGGGTACCCGCCCATCCGCGGCATCATCATGTCGAGGATGACGAGGTCGGGCTGCTGGTTGTAGATCGCCTGCTTGCCCTGGTGCCCGTCGTGCGCCTGGATCACCTTGTAGCCCTGGCGCTCCAGAACGGCCCGCACGCCCTCGACCAGTTCGCGGTCGTCGTCCACGACCAGGATCAGCTTCTGCTCAGCCATGCCCGGCACCTCTCGGTGTGATTCTCCCTCAACCATACCAACCGCCCGCCCGGGCCACAAGGAGCCGGGCGCACCGGCGGGCGGAAAATCGGCCCGGCCCGCCGGCGCGCCCGGCACCGCCGGGTTGTTACTTTCGCGGCCCCCAATCGTCTGCGTATACTCAGACGTATCGCCGCCTTGTGACCCGCACCGGGAACCGCCATGCTGACCGCCGCCCGCGCGACCGCCGTGCTCGCGCTCGTCCTCGGAGCCGCCGCGCCGCTCGCCCGGGTGCGGGCCGACGGCCCCGACCTCAAGGCGCTCCAGAAGAAGTTCGCGGAGGAGCGGGAGCAGGCGGTGAGGGCCAAGTACCCGGCCGAGAGCCTCGCCCGGGCCGACGACTTCGCGAGGCGCGCCGAGGCCGCCGCGAGGGCCGGCAACGACAAGGTCGCGGCCCGGTACGTCCGCGACGCCCGGTGGCAGCTCCCGTACCTCCCGATCGGCCTGCCGGAGCACGTCACCCGCGTGCTGGGCGAGGCCCGGTTGCGGCACGCGGACCGCGTCAACGCGCTGGCGTACAGCGGCGACGGCACCCGCCTCGCGTCGTGCTCGAAGGACGGCACCGTGAAGGTGTGGGACCTCGCCAACGGCCGCGAGGTCGCGACGTACCGCGGGCACCTCGACCAGCCCGACGACCCGACCCGCGGGGCGGCCGGCGGCGGCACGAACGTCCTCGGCGTCACCGCCGTCGCGTTCCACCCCAAGGACCGCAAACTCGTCGCGTCGGCGTGCGGGAACCAGGTGCACCTCTGGAGCCCGGAGGACGGCAGGGCCGGGAAGACGCTGGTGAACCTCGGGAAGACCGACAAGCCGATCAAGGCGATCGCCTTCAGCCCGGACGCCAAGTCGCTCGCGGTCGGGGCCGACGACGGGGTCCTCCGCGTCTACGAGGTCGAGGGCGGCAAGACGGCGTACACGAGCCCGTCCCGCAACGCCCGCATCGAGACCCTCGCGTACAGCCCGAACGGCAAGATGGTCGTCGTCGGCGACAGCAACACGTTCGCCGCCGTGTACGCGCCCGGCACCCCGAACCCGCTGGCGATGACGGCCCAGGTGGTGAACGCCGGTGAGGTCATGGGGGTCGCGTTCGGGCCGGACAACTCCTCGGTGTTCTCGTGCGGCCGCGACGGGTCGGCCCGCCTGACCGCCGGCCCCAAGCCCGACGGCACCACCGCCGGGAACACCAGCACCAAGCTCCGCGACTACTCGGGCCACACCGGGGCGGTGGCGTGCCTCGCGGTGGTGCCAGACGGGTCGCTGCTCGTGACCGGCGGCGAGGACAGGACCGTCCGCATCTGGGAGGTCACGTCCGGCAAGCAACTGCGGGCGTTCCAGGGGCACCTGGGGAAGGTGTCCGCGGTGGCGGCCCGCGGCGACGGCAAGCAGGTCGCGTCCGCGTCCGAGGACGGTGCGATCCGGGTCTGGGACATGGCGACCGACGACGACCACCGCTCGCTGACCGAGGCCGGCGACTCGCTTTGGGCCGTCGCGTTCAGCCCGAACGGGAAGCGGGTCGCCGCGGCCGGGGCCGACCGGTCGGTCCGCGTCTACGACCCCGAGACGGGCAAGCTCGAAGCGACGCTCGCCGGCGCGAAGTCGCCGATCACCTCGCTCGCCTTTCTGCCCGACTCGAACCGGCTCGTCGCAGCGGGCGGCGATCAGGTCGTCGTGGTGTGGGACGTGGACAAAGAGAAGGTGGTGAGGGAGCTGCCGGGGCACCAGTCCGCGGTCCTGACGGTCGCCGCGTCGGCCGAGGGGAAACTCATCGTCTCCGGGTCGGCCGACAAGTCGGCCCGCGGGTTCGACCCCGAGACCGGGAAGCCGGCGTGGACCTGGACCGGCCGCTCGGCCGTGTGCGCCGTCGCGGTCCGCAAGGGCGGCAAGCAGGTCGCCGCCGGCCTCGCGGACGGCACGGTCGTCGTCCTCGACGTGACCGCCGCGACGCCGAAGGAACTGTTCGCGCAGACCGGGCACGTCGCCGGCGTCGGCTCGCTCGCGTACAGCCCGGACGGGAACCGCGTCGCCACGGTCGGCGGCGACGGCGCGCTGCGGGTGTGGACCGTGGCCGAGAACGGCTCGCTGGTGCCGCTCGTGAAGTTCGACGGGACCGCGAAGCCCGGCGGGGTGCTCTCGCCGCTGACCGGCGTGACCTTCGCGCCGGACGGGCGGTACGTCGCCGCGGTCGGGGCCGACGCGGTCGTTCACGTGTGGGACGTGCAGACCAAGAGCGAGGTCCGCGGGCTCCGCGGGCACACCGACTGGGTCACCGCCGTCGCGTTCAGCCCGGACGGCCGCTACCTCGCGTCGGTCGGCGTCGAGAAGGACAAGGTGCTCCGCATCTTCGAGCTGCCGCCGCTGGAGGTGACCGGCGGGGGCGGGCACGTCCAGGGCGTGAACGCGGTCGCCGTAAGCCCGAACGGCAAGTTCGTCGCCACCGCCGGCACCGACCAGACGATCAAGGTGTGGGACCTGGCGACCGGCAAGGAAGTGGGCACCCTCGTGGGCAACGCCGACACGCCCTACGCGGTCGCGTTCCTCGGCGACGACGGGCTCGTCATGGGCGGGTCGGTCCCGGCCGTGCAGACCGGCCGGATGCACCTCTGGGGCACCAACCCGGGCCGGCTCAACAAGTCGGTCCCGACCGGGGAGGTGTACAACATCGTCGCGCTGAAAGACGGGTCGAAGTTCGCCGCGTGGACCGCCCGCCCGGCCGTCGGCGACGCGGTCAAGAACAACACCTACGAGCTGTACGACGGGAAGGGGAACCCGGTCCCGAACGCGGCCATCTCCGACAAGGGCCGCAACGTGCGCTCGGCGACGTTCACCACCGACCTCGCGTGGGTCGTCTCGGGCGACATCTCCGGCGGCGTCCGCATCTGGGACGTGACCAAGAGGGAGCCGCTCGGCGCGAACTGGCCGCTGTTCGCCAACGCCATCCAGGACCTCGGCGTCACCGGCGACCGCAAGACCCTCGTGGCGGCCGACGAGAAGGGCGAGGTGAAGGTCGCGGACGTGGCGAAGCGCGAGGTGCTGGCGACGATTCCACCGCAGAAGGGCGGCGTGCGGACGCTAGTGGTGTCGCCGACGGGCACGACGTTCGTGACCGTGTCGAACGAGCACGAGGTGCGGGCGTGGTCGCTGGCCCCGGGCGACCTCAAGCAGCCGAAGGCGGTGCGGACGTGGGCGCTGCCCGTCGGCGTCAACGGCCTCGCGTTCACGCCGGACGGCAAGCAGGTCGTCACCGCAAACGCCGACGGCACCGCCTACGTGCTCGAATTGCCGTGAGAAATGAGGGCGAGCCGGGAGCGTGAGCGCCCGGGGGCCTTCACCGTGTTTTGTAGCCGGCCTCTGCGAGGCCGGGCCTGGGCGACTCCCGGAGGCCCGGCCTCACAGAGGCCGGCTACAGTTAGCAATGAGTCGGCTCCGGTCTCACCCGCCGAGCTTGGCCTTGGCCTCGTCGAGGATGACCTTGGTGGCGGTCGCCCCGACGCGGCTCACGCCGATCGCCCGCACCTCCAGCAGCTTCTCGAACGTCCGCACGCCGCCGGCGGCTTTGACCTGCACCCACGAAGGGCTGCACTCCCGCATCAGCTTCAGGTCCTCGATCGTCGCGCCGGTTTCGGCGTAGCCCGTGCTCGTCTTCACCCAGTCGGCCCGCACCTCGCCGCAGATGCGGCACAGCTCCCGCTTGTGCTCCTCCTTGAGGAAGGCGTTCTCGAAGATCACCTTCACCTTCGCGACCGCCTTGTGGGCGGTCTCGACCACAGCGCGGATGTCGTTGGCCACGTAGTTCCACTCGCCGGAGAGCACCTTGCCGATGTTGACGACCATGTCGAGTTCGGTCGCGCCGTCGGCGAGGGCGAGTTCGCTCTCCAGCACCTTGACGGCCGTGTGGTTGCCGCCGTGCGGGAACCCGATGACCGTGCTCGCCTCGACGGTCGTGCCGGCCAGGAGCTTCGCCGCCCGCTTCACCGCGTAGGGCTTGATGCACACCGACGCGACGTTGTACTCGGCGGCCAGCGCCAGCCCGCGGTCGAGGTCCGCGTCGGTGAGCTGCGGCTGGAGCAGCGAGTGGTCGAACATCTTGGCCAGGTCGGCGAGTGTCGGAGCGGGCATGAGAAGCCTCGGGTCGGGCGGACGGGACTGGTGGGGACGTTGTAGCGCGCGGGGGGCACCCGGACAGACCTTGACCCATTTCCCGCAGATGTTATGCGCGTCCCAAACCCGGACCGGTGCGCCCGCACTCACGGAGACCGTCATGCGCCCCGCCCTCCTCGCCGGGCTGGTTTCGCTCGTCGCCCCTACGCTCGCCGCCGCGCAGGCGCCGGCCGGGCCGTACCTCGCGACGGTGGCCGACGCCGGGACCAAGCTCCGGGCCGGGCCGAGCGACAAGTTCCCCGAGACGGCGACGCTCCCGAAGGGGTTCCCAGTCGTCGTGGACCACGACGAGGACGGCTGGCTCGCCGTGCAGGACGCGCCGGGGCGGATGAACTCCGTGAGCTGGGTGCAGACGCAGTTCATCAACTTCGAGAAGAACGCCCCGCTCCCGCAACTCGTCGAGGTGGACGAGGCCGGCACCACGCTCCGGGCCGGGCAGATCGGCCTGGCGCAGCCGCTGCCGGTGCAAAAAGCAAGGGTGCCCGGCGGCACGATCCTCACGGTGATCGGCAAGGGCATCGAGTTCGAGGGGAAGACGTGGTACCCGGTGGTGCCGCCGCCCGGCGACTTCCGGTACCTCCCGAAACAAGCCGTGAGTTACGATAAGCCCGCGGCCGCGGCGTTCACCGTCCGCGACTCGGTCCCCGAAAAGAGCCTGCCGCCCGTTGTCGCGGCCGGCGCAACGGGAGCGTCTCCCACCGGCGGGACGGGCACGAGCGTGCTGTCGCCGCCGTCCGGTGGCGGGGCGCAGGGGACGCCCGCCGGCCGCTCGGTGCAGAACCCGCTGTGGGCGCAGGCCGAGGCCGCCGAGCGCGACGGCCGGCTCGACGACGCCGAGAAGATCTACTTCCAGCTCGCCCGCACGATGAACGAGCCGGGCGGCGACCACGACACCGCCAACCTGTGCTACACCCGCATCCACGCGATCCGCGAGCGGAAGCGGACCGGCGGGCCGTACCCGAGCGCGGTCCCGCCGGCGTCGCCGCCGACCCCGAGCAACTCGCCGGTCCGCCCGACGTCGCTCCCGCCCGAGCGCCCGGCCCCGGTAACGGGCGTGCCGCCGGCCCCCGCCGCGGCCGAGCCCAGGGACGAGCGGGGGAAGTGGACCGGCCCCGGCCGGCTCGTGCGGTCGGCCCTGGCGATCGACGGCCGCCGCACCTACGCGCTGGAGACGAGCCCCGGGGTGGTGTCGGTCTACATCGTGGCGGGGCAGGGCGTGGACCTGGAGCGGTTCGCGAACAAGAAGGTGGACGTGTACGGCGCGAGCGCGACGCGGCGGGACCTGTCGAAACCGTTCGTGGTGGCGACCGCGGCCGAAGCGGCGCAGTGACCCGCCCGGGACAAACGAAAGAGCCCACCCGGTCCCGGGTGGGCTCTCGTGCGTTCCGGGTCAACCGGTTAGTGGTTGAGCATGAACTCGCTGCTGTTCAGGAGCGCCCAGAACACGTCCTGGTAGAACGTGACGTCGTCGTTGCTGCTGGCCCCGGGGACGACGGCCTTGGTGCCGCCCTTCGGCGGAACCTTCGGGTTCGGCCCCTTGCCCGTGGTCGGGGCGGGCGTGCCCCCGCCCATGTCGATGACCGCCTTGCCGAGCCGGACCTCTTCGAGCTTGGCGAGCTCCTGGGGGGTCACGTGGCGGGTGAGGGTCATGAGGAACAGCTCGTCGTAGACCGCACGGGGGTTGGTCCCCTTCTTCTTCATGATGTCCTCGACGACGCCGCCGCTGCCCTTCTTGCCGGCCCCGACCTCGGCGTTGATCTCGCGGCCGTTCATCATCAGCAGCGCCTGGACGACGGTGCCGTTGAACGTGACCTCGTTCCCCTCGTCGTCGCCGAAGTTCTGGGTGAGGCGGCCGGTCCACTGGCTCTTGAGCCGGGCGTACTCCTTCTCGTCGCGCCGGGTCTCGGCCCGGGTGGCGACCGCGAGGGAGTCGAACAGCACCTCGGGCGACATGGCCTTGAGCTGCATCCGGGCGAAGAACGGGTCGAACTTCTGGTCGGCGTGGCCCGGGCTGGCGACGTGGCTGAGGCTGTACACGTCGCTGGAGCAGATCCACTCCAGGAGCTTCTTCGGGTCGTAGTTGTACTTCGAGAACTCGGCGGCGAGGTACTCGAGCAGCTCGGGGTGGACGACCTCGTTGTTGCTGTTGAAGTCGTCGACCGACGGCTCCTTGTTGAGCCCGCGGCCGAACAGGTGGCCCCACATCCGGTTCACGAACGCCTTCGAGAAGTTGTCGTGCTCGCTGATCCACACGCCCAGCACCTGGCGGCGGGTCATCTTGCCGAGCTTGGACGGGATCTCGCCCGACGCGAGCTGCTTGCTCGAGAACTTCTCGCCGGCGGCGAACTGGACCATGTCGCGGAGCATGGCGGGCGCGGTGGCCGACTTCTGGCCGTCGCGGCGCTCGAACCGGACCATCCCCTTGCCCAGGCCGGTGTCGTTGAGCCCCTGCATGTTCCACGCGGGCTCGTCGGTGACTTCGAGCTGCGGGACCGCGGCGACCTCACCGGTCTGGTTGTTCCGCATCACCGGCACGTTGGTGTTACCGCTGCGGTTGGTCTGGCGGAAGAACCCGTTGATGCCCCAGAAGTCGGACTGCACGTACTCCTTGTTGAACGGGTGGTTGTGGCACTGCACGCACTGGGTCTTGACGCCGAGGAACAGGCGGGTGACCCGCGAGGTGACGGGGACGGCGTCGAACCGGCCGTCCTTGCCCACGTCCTCGCGCTCGCCCTTTCGGGCGGCGTCGGCGTCGACGAGCGGGTCGCCGAGGTGCCGCAGCACGAACACGACGGCGTTGTTGGTGCCGGTCCGGCCGCTGGCGCCGATGATCCTCTGAACCAGGACGTTCCAGGGGGTGCCGTCCGGGAACTCGCGGTTGCCGCCGAACTGGTCGGTGAGCCACACGCGGAACTGATCGCGGTACTGCGGGTGGGTGTTGCTGCGGGACAGCATCCAGTTGGTCCACAGTTCGGCGAAGTTCGCGGCGTAGGCGTCGCGGTAGTCCAGGCCGCCCTTGGGCATCTTCAGCCCGTTAATCGCGGTCACCGGCTTGCCGGTCGGGTCCTTCGGGGAGTACGCGGTGTCGTTGAGCAGCCGGTGGACGAGCTTGGCCCGCTTGTTGCCGGCCTTGTCCATCTCGAAGTCGTAGACCTCCTCCGGCGTCGGGATGCGGCCGATCAGGTCGATGAACGCCCGCCGCATGAACTCGAGGTCGGTGGACTTGCCGGCCGCCTTCTTGACCCCCGAGTCCGCCCACCCCTTGGCGATCAGTTCGTTGATCTTCTGGACCTGGGGCGAGCCGCCGCCGGCCGCCGGTGCGGGCTGCGCCTTGGCGGTGTCGTTGGGCGCGGTCGGGGCGTCCTTGTCCTTGGTGGCCTGGGCGGCGGCGGGGCTCGATGAGCCCCACAGCAGGCCTGCCGCGAGTGCGGCGGTGAGGGGTAGACGAATCATCCGGTCTTCTCCCGTTGCTGGTAGGCCCCGAGGGGGAGGGGCTGGGACGGCGTGCCTGTCGCTGGCTTGGGGGTGTTGGGTGTAGTCTAAACCGCCGCCGCCGAAGCCGTCTACAATTTTCCCGGCGGGGCAGTCGCGGACTCTCCCAACCTCTGAGACGCACGGGGACCGCAGCGCGTTCCCAAACTCACGGACTTCACTCCCTCAACCCCCGGAACCGTGAACGGTTCCGCCCCAGGAGAGCGGATGCACGGCTTCAACTTGAGGCGGGTCGCGGAATACATCCGCCGGGCCGAAAACGAGGAACTCCTTGACCGGGTCACCGTTTACCGCGAGGGGATGGAGCCCGCGGCGCTCGACCTGATGGAGGGGGAACTCGACCGCCGCGGGGTCGGCCGCGACGAGATCGCCCGCCACGGGGAAGAGCGCTGGGCCGAGGCGATCCGCCTGCCGGACGGAACCGCACTGCGGTGCAGCTTTTGCAGCCGGCCGGCCGTCGCCCGGAACCGCGGTTGGCACCGGGTGTTCGGCGTGCTCCCGGTGTTCCCGCGACTGTTCGCGGCCTGCGGCGTTCACACATCCGGATCGGCTGGCGGCGCGAACCCGCCGCCGGATCCGGGGTCTTGAGGGCGGCCCCACCGACCCCGGAGTTCGCCCGTGTCACGGACCAAGCAGGACGTTCGCCGCCGCTTTCGGTCGGCCGTCTTTTCGCGCGACGGGTACTCGTGTCGAGTGTGCGGGTTCGCCTCCACGCCGGATCGGGCCGAAGCGGATCTGGATGCCCACCACATCACCGACCGCCACGAGATGCCCAGTGGCGGGTACGTCGCCGAGAACGGCATCGCGCTCTGTGCGGCGTGCCACCTCAACGCGGAAGCCCACCACCGCGGCGAGCCGGTGCCGCCCGGGTTCGCGCCGGCGGAACTGTACGCGCTGATCGGTTCGAGCGAGCGCGCCGCCCGTGAGGCGGCTGGGGCGGGCTGACGCCAGCGCCACTCGCCGTTCCCTCGCACCCACCGGCGACTATGATAGCACCGCCCAGTTCGCCCCGGGGAGTGGAGTGCCATGCCGTCCGACGCCCTGCCGCCGGGTCCGAAGGGAACGCTCATCGCGGGGAACCTCCGCGAGTTCGCACGCGACCGCCTCGACTTCTACGTCCGGCTGGCCCGCGAGTACGGCGACCTCGCGAGCTTCCGGTTCGGCCCGTTCCGCCGCGTGTTCCTGGCGAACCACCCGGACCTGATCGAGCAGGTGCTGGTCACCGACGCGAAGCACTACATCAAGCACTTCGGCGCGCGGAACTACATGCCCGTGCTCGGCAACGGGCTGGTGACCAGCGAGGGCGACTTCTGGCTCCGCCAGCGGCGGCTCTCGCAGCCGGCGTTCCTGAAGCAGCGGGTGCTGGCCTACGCGCCGGTGATGGCGGACCTCACCCGCGACATGCTCGCCCGGTGGCGCTCCGGGATGGCGGTCAGCGTCCACACCGAGTTCGGCCGGCTGACGAGCGCGATCGCCCTGAAGACGCTGTTCGGCCTCGACGACCCCGGGGACCGCGCCGCGTTCGTCGAGCGGCTCCGCACCGCGTTCGACCTGCTCACCGCCCGGTTCGCGAAGCTCGTGAACCTTCCCCTGTGGGTGCCGACGCCGCACAACGTCCGCATCCGGCGGGCGGTCGCTCACCTCCGCACGGTCGTGGACGGGTTCATCGCGACGGCCCGCGCCCGCAAGTCCGGGGACGACCTCCTGTCGCGGCTCGTGGCGGCGCAGGACGACGACGGCTCGCGGATGACGGAGGCCCAGATCCGCGACGAGGCGATGACGCTGTACCTCGCGGGCCACGAGACGACCGCCCTGACGCTGTCGTGGAGCTGGTTCCTGCTCGCGACGCACCCGGAGGCGGAGCGGAAGCTCGTCGAGGAGTGGGCGCGGGTGCTGGGCGGGCGGTCCCCGACCACCGACGACCTGCCCCACCTGCCGTACACCGACGCGGTGCTGACGGAGTCGATGCGGGTGTACCCCGCGGTGTACCTGATCGGCCGCGAGGCGACGAAGGACCTGGAACTCGGCGGCTACCGGGTGCGGAAGGGGTACACGGTGTTCATGAGCCAGTGGGTGACGCACCGCGACCCGCGGTACTTCGGGCCGGACCCCGACGCGTTCCGGCCCGAGCGGTGGCTCGACGGGCTGGCGAAGCGGCTCCCGAGGTACGCCTACTTCCCGTTCGGCGGCGGCCCGCGGGTCTGTATTGGGAACACGTTCGCGCTGATGGAGGCCGCGATCATCCTGGCGACCGTCGGCCAGCGGTACCGGTTCACGGTGGACCCGGGCGAGGTCGGCACCAACCCGCAGATCACGCTGCTGCCGGCGAACGGCATCCCGGCGACGCTCCAGGAGCGGTGACGCCGACGCACGGGAAACGAACGCGGGGGGCAGAAGCCCCCCGATCGCCCGTCGTCGCGTCTCCGATCCGGCTCACTTCACCAGCGTCTTGACCTGTTCCTCGGTCAACTGGGTGAAGGGCAGGCCGAGTTGCACGCTGGCCCAGCTCTGGATGGCCGGGGTGTACGGGAACTTGCCGGCCTTGATCAGCCCGGCCATCCGCTCGTCGCGGTTGGCGCGCTCCTTGCGCTTCAGGTGCCCGTTCTTGGTGCGGGAGATCGCGTGGTTGTCGCGGATCCGGTCGTACCGGACGCGGGTGGACATGCGCTTCGCCATCGAATCAGCTCCAAATCGTCGAGAACACTCAAGACTAATCAGAATACGGGCCGCGGGGGCGGGTGGAAAGGCCGCCCGTCACTTCTCGGTGCTCCTTTGACTTTAGGAGCGGTGCTGGAGTGGGGTGACTTATCGGGTGCAGCGTCGTGCGTGCCCCCCACCCGCAGCGCGGCGCGATCACCCACCCACCGGGCGCGCTGCCTGATTCCACGACCGCCGCCTACTTCTTCCGCGGGGTGATGACGTCCTTGCCCACGAGCGGCCGGAGCACCTCGGGGATCACGACCGAGCCGTCGGCCTGCTGGCCGTTTTCGAGGATCGCGACCAGCGCCCGGGTGCAAGCGACCGCGGTGCCGTTGAGCGTGTGGACGAACTTCGTGCCCTTGAACCCCTTGCCCTTGTACCGCACCTTCAGGCGGCGGGCCTGGTAGTCGGTGCAGTTCGAGGTGCTGGTGATCTCGCCGTAGTCGCCGCCGGTGCCGCGGCCGGGCATCCACGCTTCGAGGTCGTACTTGCGGTACGCCGGGCCGCCGAGGTCGCCGGTGCAGGTGTCGATGACGTGGAACGCGAGCCCGAGGCCGTTGAAGATCTCTTCCTCGATCTGGCGGATTTCCTGGTGCACCGCCTCGCTCTGCTCGGGGGTGCAGAACACGAACATCTCGACCTTCGTGAACTGGTGGACCCGGTACAGCCCGCGGGTGTCGCGGCCGGCGGCCCCGGCCTCGGTGCGGAAGCAGTGCGACAGCCCGACGTACCGCAAGGGGAGCTGCGCTTCCTCAAAAATCTGGTCGCGGTGCATGCCGCCGAGGGTGATCTCGGCCGTGGCGATCAGGCACAGGTCGGTGTCGGCGACCTTGTACACCTGCCGCGTCTCGGGGTTCGGGTCGCGGGGCTGGAACCCGATCCCTTCGAGCACTTCCACGCGCGCAAGGTCGGGGGTGATGACCGGCGTGTACCCGTGCTTCAGCACCGTCTGCATCGCGTACTGGACGAGCGCCATCTCAAGCAGCGCGGCCTCGTTCTTCAGGTAGTAGAACTTCTGGCCGGCGACCTTGGTGCCGGCCTCGAAGTCGGCGAGGTCGAGCGCCTCGCACAGCGCGACGTGGTCCTTCGGCTTGAAGTCGAAGGTCCGCTTCTGGCCGAACTGGGCGACGACCGTGTTCGCGGCCGCGTCGCTCCCGACCGGCGCGTCGGGGTGGGTGACGTTCGGGATCTGCATCAGGTTGACGAGCAGGTCGTCGCCGAGGATCTTCAACTCGGCGTCGAGGATGCTAATTTCCTTGTCCAGTTCCGCGGCCTGCGCCTTCAGCGCGACCCGCTCCTCGGGGGTCGCCTTGGCGAACTGCCCGCTGATCGCGTTCTTCTTGGCCGCCGTGTCGCCGCGCTTCTTCTCCCACTCCTTCCGTTGAGCGTCGAAGGCAACAACGCGGTCCACGGGGAACTCGGGGACGCCGCGGTTCCGGCAGTTGGCCTTCACGGCCTCGGCGTTGTCGCGGATGAAGTCGGCGTCGAGCATGTCACGTTCCCGTTGGCGCGGTGGGGCCCCGTTGGCGACCGGGGCTGTTGTTGTCGGGTGTAACGACCCCGGGCGGCCGCGCGGGGTTCACCAGACGGGCTTGTGGCCGAGCATCCGGCGGATCATCGCGATCTGGCCGCAGTGGAGCATCTCGTGGAGCGGCGCGTACCGCAGGGAGGCGATGCGCGTCGCGTAGAGCGGGTGCGGGATCAGCGGCTCGCGGTCGAGGTCGGCGTCGGGGTACGCGGGCAGCTCATCCATCACGCGGGCGTGGACGCGGTCGTACACTTCGCGGATCTCGGCGGCCGGCGGGTAGTCGGACCGCGGACCGGGGACGGAGCCCCGCGCGAACAACTTCAGGAACTCATCCGAGACGAGCGCCGCGTCGGCCGGGGTGCGGGGCCGGAGCCGCTCCAGGCACAGGCGGTACTCGGCCATCGCGATGTGGCCGACCTGCCAGGCGACGTGCGACACGCCGCCGGGCGGGACCGTGAACCAGTCGGCCTGCGGAACGGTGTCGACCCGGGCCGCGGTGTACTTCCGGGCCGTGTCGAGCTGTTCGAGCGCGTCGGAGATCCGTGACATCGTTCGTAACCCCGGGTCGGAAGGGAAGAGGGCCACCCGGGAAGGAACACCGTCAGCGGACGCATTCCTTTCGGGCCCGCGGCTCGAATTCCCATCCCCTACGTCACGGCCGCTGGTCGAGCGGGACGTACCTCTGGTCGTTCTTCCCGGTGAAGACCTGCTCGGGCCGGAAGATGCGGTTGCCGACGAGCTGCTCGGTCCAGTGGGCGAGCCACCCGGCGACGCGGGCGATGGCGAAGATCGGCGTGAACACGTCGGTCGGGATGCCGATGGCCGAGTACACGACGCCCGAGTAGAAGTCCACGTTCGGGTAGATCCCCTTCGGCCCGTAGATCCCGGCGCACACCCGTTCGAGCTCCAGCGCCGTCTCGTACGACTTCGGCCGGCTCGACTCGGCGAACATGTGCTCGGCGATCTCCTGGAGCACGGTCGCGCGGGCGTCCTTTACCTTGTACACGCGGTGCCCGATCCCCATCACCTTGTACTTGGGGTTGGCCGCGAGCTTGGCGTCGAGCCACGGCTTCACCTTCTCCGGCCCGCCGATCTCCTCGAACTGCCGCAGCGCCTCCTCGTTCGCGCCGCCGTGGAGCGGGCCGGACAGCGAGCCGATGGCCGAGGCCATGGTCTGGTACGGGTTGGCAAGGGTGGAGCCGGTGACGCGGGCGGTGAAGGTGCTGGCGTTCATCGTGTGCTCGGCGTGCAGGATGAGGCACGCGTCGAGCACCTTGCGGATCGCCGGGGTCGGCTCCTTGCCGAACAGGAGGTAGTAGAAGTTGCCGGCGTGGTCGAGGTCGGGCCGCGGGTCGAGGATCTCGTCGCCCCGGCGGGTCCGGGCGAACGCCGCGACGAGCGTCGGCAGCGCGGCGATCAGGCGGACGGTGGCGTCCCAGTTCTTCGCGGGGTCGGTGACCGTGTTGCACGGGTAGAACATGCCGAGGGACGCGACGGTGGCGTGCAGGGCGTCCATCGGGTGCCCGTCGCCGGGCATGTTGCGGATGATGTCCTTGAGCCGGAAGTGGATCGACCGCCGCTGCCGCAACTCGCGGTCGAAGTCCGCGAGTTCCTTCTGCGTCGGGAGCGCGCCCTTGATGAGCAGCCACGACACTTCTTCGAAACTGCTCTCCTTGGCCAGCACCTCGACCGGGATGCCGCGGTACTCCAGCACCGCCTTCTTCCCGTCGAGGAAGCTCACCGCGGACTTGGCGGCCGGAACGTCTTCGAGGCCCGGTTTGTAATCGGCGTCGGTACTCATGGTCGGACGGCTCCGGCAGCGTTCGGGGCGGGGTTACGGGAAATGTATGGGCCGGGCGAGCGGTGGGGGAGTGCCGGCGTCGCCTTTACCGGCCACAACCCGCGTCCGAGTGATTGTGTTTGACGCGGCACCGGAACGGGGTGAAACTGGAGGTCTGACGCGGGTGATACCGTCCCGGCCCCGCACCTCACTTCTCCCCCCGGACTGCCGTCATGCCCCACCACTCGCGGCGGAACCACGGGTTCACGCTCATCGAACTGCTCGTCGTGATCGCCATCATCGCGATCCTCATCGGCCTGTTACTCCCCGCGGTCCAAAAGGTCCGCGAGGCGGCCTCGCGGATGAAGTGCGGGAATAACCTGAAGCAGATCGCGTTGGGGCTGCACGGGTACCACGACGTCCGGATGCGGCTACCGGTCGGGTACTCGGCGGGCGGCAACAACGCCGAGCTCCCGCCGGGCGAACCGCAACAGGCCTGGCACGTCGTGGTCCTCCCGCACATTGAACAGGGGACCAACCCGGCGCTTACCGGCGGCGCCGCGTCGCCCGTCGCGATCTACCTGTGCCCGAGCCGGCGGACGACCTCCGTGGGCGCGTACACCGATTACACCAGCGTCCACTCCGCGGCGTGGGACCAGAACCACCGCGGGCCGAACCAGGGCTCCGCGGCCGGCGTGGACCAGTGGTGGACGATCATGGGCGGGTGGTGCAACCAGCCCGCGAAGCTCAAGTGGGCGCCCGCGTTCACACTGTCCCAGATCAGCGGGGCGAACGGCACCGCGAACACCGGGATGGTCGCGCACCGCGGGGTCAAGCCGAAGGACTACAACGGCGGGGGGCGGAACGATTACCCGTTCGACGCCGTGACCGGCGGCGACGGCGGCGCGCAGGCGTGGTGGACCAATCGCGCCTGGGTCGGCATCCAGGCCGACTCCGACACCTCGACGTTCAACACGGTCGCCAGCGGCCTGACGCTCGACTCGCAGTGGACGCAGGGGAGCTCCCACACCGGTGTCGCCCCGACCGCGTGCGCCGACGGCTCGGTGCGGAACATCCGGTTCGGCGTGGACATGGACGCGTTCTGCGGGTTCTGGAACGCCAACAGCGGGGTCGTCGCGAACATCGAGTGACGCCCGCCGGCCCGCCCGGCCCGTACAACAACCGCCCCGACGCACACGAGGAGCGGTCATGTCACGCGGCAGTGTCGTTCTGTTCGCCTTCATGGGCCTCACGGCGGTGGTCGCGGCCCGGTACGTCACCAGGCACCTTCAGCCCGTCGTCGCGGTACTCGACCAGGAGCAGCCGGTCGATCCCGCGACCGGCAGGCCCGTCGGGAAGCTCGTCGTCCTCGTCGTGTTCGACCAGATGCGGGGCGACTACCTCGCGAAGTGGGCCGAGCACTTCGGCCCGGACGGGTTCGAGCGGCTCAAGAAAGAGGGCGTCTGGTACTCCGACGTTCACATCCCCTACGCCTGCACCTCGACCGGGCCGGGGCACGCCTCGCTCCTGTCGGGCGCGCCGCCGTCGGTGAACGGGATCATCGAGAACGACTGGTGGGACCGCAAAGCGGCGAAGCGGGTCTACTGCTGCCAGCCGACGCGCCCGTTCGACCTCGTGCCGCCGCTGCCCGCCGACGCCGGAGGGGCGGCCCGCGGGGCCGACACCGGTTTCAGCCCCGAGCGCCTCCTCGTCGAGACCGTCGGCGACAAACTCAAGGCTACCGACGGGGGGAAGGGCCGGGTGGTTTCGCTCTCGATCAAGGACCGCACGGCGGTGCTGATGGGCGGGTTGAAGCCCGACGCCGCGTACTGCTTCGACGTCCGCGACGGGCTGTTCCACACCGGAACGTACTACCGCGACCAGCCGCACGCCTGGGTCGCCGAGTTCAACGCCCCGAAGCCCGCCGAGAAGTGGTTCGACGCGACGTGGGACCGCGTGCGGCCCGACCTCGACTACGCGAAAGTGACCGGCAACCCGGACGACGCGCCGGGCGAGGGCACCGGCGTCAACAAGCAGGGCCGCGTGTTCCCGCACCGGTACAAGGGGGCGCTCACCAAGCCCGAACCTCCCTACTTCGGGGCCGTCGAGTGCTCCCCGGCCGGGAACGAACTGCTCCTGGAGTTCGCGAAGAAGGCGGTCGCGGCCGAGAAACTGGGGCAGGGCGACGCCCGCGACCTGCTGTGCCTGAGCTTCTCGTCGAACGACATCATCGGCCACGCCTTCGGCCCGGACTCCTGGGAGGTGTTCGACGCCACGCTCCGCACCGACAAGCTCGTCGCGGACCTGCTCGCGTTCCTCGACGCAACCGTCGGCAAGGGGAAGTACACGCTCGTGCTGTCGGCCGACCACGGCGTCAGCCCCGTCCCCGAGCAGAAGAAGTTCGACACGGCCCGGCGGGTTCGCGTGACCGACGTGTACGAGGGGCTCGACGCCACCCTCGCGGCCGCTTACGAGAAGCAACCCGGCGGCCCGACGCGGTGGTTCGAGACGACCGACCCGCGGGACATGGACCGCATCTGGCCGTGGGTGTACCTGAACCACACGGCGATCGCCGCCCGCGGGCTTCAGCCCGCGGACGTGGCGGCGACGGCGCGCGACTGGCTCGCGAAGCAGGGGTACATCGAGACCGCGTTCACCAGCAAGCAACTGGAGGCGGAGACGTTCCCGGACGGTAGCTTCGGGGCGAAAGCGAAGTTGGCGTTCCGGGCCGACCGCTGCGGGGACGTGATCGCGGTCCCGCGGCCCGGCGTCCAGATCACGACCTACGCCGTGGGCACCAACCACGGCAGCCCGCAGCCCTACGACACGCACGTCCCCGTGATGGCGTTCGGGGCCGGGGTGCCGCCGCTCGGGAAGCAGACCGAGCGGAAGTCGTCGCTGATCGTCGCGCCGATGCTGGCGAAGGGGCTCGGCATCGACCCGCCCGCGAAGGCGGTCGAGAAGGCCCCGTATTGAGGTGGGGCGACTGGGTTGTTCCCCTTGGCCTCACGCGGGCCGCCACGGAGGGCGGCCCCTACAAACCAAAGGCAAATCTCTGGTAG
>NZ_JBHYGG010000310.1:1571-29199 GCF_051859125.1 Gemmata sp. | reverse complement strand
ACCAGGTGCGTGGCATTTCGTCCGTGCCCGCGTGCGTGCCCGTGCCCGTGCCCGATTTCTGTCTTCCGTCCTCTGGCTGTCCGACCTCTGGCCCGGAGCCTGTACTATGGAACAGCCCGCGTCGCCCCGGCGGTCGTGGCCGCGTCGCATCGGCCGGTTCGTCCTCCGGTGGACCGTCTTCTACCTCGGGATCGTCCTCGTGATGTGGCTCCTCGAACGCAAGCTCGCGTTCCACCCGCTCGCCGCCGCCGACGGCTGGGAACCGCCCGTCGCCGCCGGCACCCGCGACGTGAGCTTCCCGTCGGCCGACGGCACCACGATCAACGCCTGGTGGCTCCCCGGCCCGACCCCATCGGCCGGCGCGCTGCTGCTCGCCAACGGCAACGGCGGGAACCTGTCGTACCGCGGGGAACTCGCCGACCGGCTGCACCGCACCCTCGGCTGCGGGGTGCTGCTGTTCGACTACCCGGGGTACGGCAAGAACCTCGGGAGCCCGTCGGAGGAGGGGTGCTACGCCGCCGGCGAGGCCGCGTTCCAGTGGCTCACGACCGACGCGCAGGTGCCGGCGAACCGCGTCATCCTCATGGGCGAGTCGCTCGGCGGCGGCACGGCGGTGGAACTCGCGACCCGGCACGACCACCGGGCGCTGGTGCTGCTGTACACGTTCACCTCGCTCCCCGCGGCCGCGAAGCACCACTACCCGTTCCTGCCGACGCACACGATCATGCGGACCCGGTTCGACAACCTCGCGAAGCTGCCCCGCTGCACCCGGCCCATCTTCATCGCGCACGGAACGGCCGACACGGTGGTCCCGTTCTCGCACAGCGAGACCCTCTACGCCGCCGCGCAGCCGCCCAAGGAGTTGTTCTGGGTGGAGGGGGCCGACCACGAATCGGCCGTCGGCATGCTGATGGCCGACCCGCTCGCGAAGTTCCTCGCCGCGAACGCGCCGTGACGGGCCGAAAATTCGAAGCTTGGTGTCCGGGCGAACCCTGAGCGCCAGCGAGGGGGTAAACGTCACCCCCTCGCTGGCGCTCAGGGTTCGCCCCGAACCGCAATTGCTCTTCCCCAGTTCCCGCACCCGCGGTATGCCCCCCGACCGATGGTGTCCCCCGGTCGCGGAGGTTCTCGCATGGTCCGCCGTTCCGCTCTGATTGCCGCCCTCGCGCTCACCCCCGTCGCGGCGCACGCACAGGCGCCCGCACCCGCCGCCACCGCTCCCGCGGGCGCGGTCCCGGCCCGGTTCAAGTGGAAGGCCGGCGAGGTGCTGACGTACAAGGTGACGCAGCAGACCGCCGTCCGCGAGACGAGCCTCGACGAGAAGACCGAGAAGCCGGTGACCACCGAGGCCCGCACGACCCTCGCGCTCGTCAAGAAGTGGGACGTGAAGGGCGTGGACGACAAGGGCGTCGCCACGCTCGAAATGACGATCACCAGCATGAAGACCGAGTTCCGCAAGCCCGACGGCACCAGCGTCGTCCGCGACTCGGCCGTGCCCGACCAGGCGAAGGAACTCGCGAGCTTCCTGAACACGCCGATCCTGACCGCGCGGGTGGACGCGCAGGGCAAGCTCATCGAGGTGAAGGAGTCGAAGGCCGGGTCCGCGGCACGGCTGCACGCCGAGTTGCCGTTCCGGTTCGTGCTCCCCGAGTCGGTGACCGTGGCGACCGGGCAGACGTGGGACCGCGCGTTCACGCTCAAGCTGGACCCGCCGCTCGGCACCGGCGAGAGCCACGAGTTCACGCAGAAGTACACCGGCGGGGTGAAGGACGGGCTGGTGTCGATCGGCGTGGAGACGACGCTGAAGACCGCCCCGAAGACGCTGGCCGAGCAGGTGCCGCTGGTTCCGATGCTGTGGACCGGCGAGGTGTACTTCAACCCGACCCTGGGCCGCTACCACGCCGCCCGCCTGAAGGTGAAGGCCGAGCTGCCGAACCACCAGGGCGAGGGCACCAAGTTCGAGTACGAGAGCGCCTACGTCGAGGACGTGGTCGAGAAGTGACCCGCCCGGGAAGCGGCTCGCGTTGCTCGCCAAGTGGGTTATGATTCGGGTATGAGCACCGTCACCGTGCAAGACCTGGAACGCGACCCCGCCGGCCTCCTCGCCCGCGTCGAGGCGGGCGAGCGGCTGGTCCTCTCCCGCGGTGGCCGCCCCGTGGCCGAACTCCTGCCGCTTCCCGCGCCCGCCAGCGGCCCGCGCCCGTTCGGCCTGGCCGCCGGCGCGTTCCGCGTCCCGGACGACTTCGACGCCCCGCTCCCCGACGACGTCTTGCGGGAGTTCGAGGGGTCATGAGACTGCTCCTCGACACCCACGTCTTCCTCTGGTACATCACCGCCGACCCGAAACTGCCGGTCGCGTTCCGGGCCGCCATTCAAGACCCCGCGAACGAGGTGTACCTGAGTGCCGCCTCGGTGTGGGAGGCGGTCATCAAACACGGGTTGGGGAAGTTGTCCCTACCCGATCCGCCCGCGGAATACTTCCCGCACCAGCGCCTCGCCCACGGCATCGCCGCCCTCCCGATCGACGAGGGCGCAATGATCCACCTCGCGACCCTCCCGCCCCTGCACCGCGACCCGTTCGACCGCCTCCTCATCGCACAGGCGCTCCAGCACGGGCTGACGCTCGTGTCCGTCGATGCAGCAATCGCTACGTATCCGGTGCCCTTGCTGCCCGCTGTTTAGTGGGCAGGGAGGTGTTCGATTACGAGCTGGGAGGCGGATGGAGCCGCGTCACTCACGACACGTCTCCGTCCAGTTCCCACTCCCCGGCGAGCCAGTCCAGGAACGACGGCGACACGTGCTCGAAGATCGGCGGGTCGGCCGCATCCTTGATGTAATCGCCGCGCCACCGCAGCACGGGTGCGGCTTCGTGGTTGCAATCGATGCACAGCCAGATGCCACACCCCTCTTCCGCGAAGACCAACATCCGCTCGGGCCACTGTGGATCGTCCCGCAATCTCACGTTCTGCTCGACCGACTCCTCAGGTGCAATGAAGTCCTCGCCCGCGTGGGTGAAGATGAATCGAACGTCGGCCGGAAGGGTGAACCCGAGCCGGTGCTCGACAGCGTCGAGGCGCTCTTCGGCATCCTCGGGTAACGGGTTGAGGTGTCCGCGACGCCGGCGGAACTGCTTGCGGAGTGCCCGTGCGAATTCCTTGCGGGTCATTTCCGCCTCCTCTTCGCTCCCCCGAATCCACACCGGTACTCACCACCCGCCCGGGGGCGGCTGGAGCCGTGTCTTGAGGAAGGCGAAGTACTTGTCGGCACCGGCGAAGATGTCCGGCCCCGCGCCCATGTAGGCCCGCGCCAGTTCGTCCGCCGCCCGGTCCAGGTCGCCCAACTCGAACTGGCACTGACCGAGGCGCAGGTGCAGGAACGGGTTGCCGATGGCCCCGGGGCAGTGCATCGCCAGCGACAGGTTGTCGCGACCCGCGGTGAAGTCGCCACTCAGGAAGTTCGCGTCCCCGACCGCAGCCAGGATCCACGTCGCAGCTTGCCAGTCCGTTTGGGGTTCCGGAAGCAGATCCCACGCCGCCCAGTATTGCTCCAGCGCAGCCGGGTAGAGGCGTTTCTTGGCCAGTACGTCGCCTTGCTTGCACAGTGCTTGGATGTGCTCGTGAGCGTCGTCTGAAAGCGCTGCCATCGAGACGCCCTCTGGCGAAGAAATGGTTCCCAACACCCCGGCGAGCCGGGAGCGTCAGCGACCGGAGCAACGGCTCTCCAATCACTCACGCTCCCGGCTCGCCGGGGTGAACGAACTGCTCAGTGCTCGGCGCTGCTCAGCTCTCGGCGACGCACGGGTTCTTCAGCACGCCGATCTTCTCGATCTCGACCTCGCACACGTCGCCCGGCTTCAGCAGCACCGGCGGCTTGCGGGCGATGCCCACGCCCGGGGGCGTGCCCGTGAAGATCAGGTCGCCCGGCTCCAGCGTGATGACCTGCGACAGGAACCACAGCAGGTGCGGGACGCCGAAGATGAACTCCTTCGTGTTCGAGTTCTGCAGCGTCGTCCCGTTCACCCGCAACTGCACCTGGAGGTTGTGCGGGTCCGGGATCTCGTCGGCGGTCACCAGCACCGGGCCGGTCGGCGCGAACGTGTCGAACGTCTTGCCGATGATCCACTGCTTCTCCTCGCCGCGGAACTGCCAGTCGCGGCCGCTCACGTCGTGCCCGACCGTGTACCCGCCGACGTAGTCGAACGCCGTCTTGTCGTTCGGGATGTGCCGGCCCCTCTTGCCGATCACGACCACCAGCTCGGCCTCGTAGTCCACCTTCTCGGACACCTTCGGGATCACGATCGGGTCGCCGTGCGCGATCAGCGTGTTCGGGAACTTGGCGAACAGCACCGGCTCCGGCGGGATCGGCCGGTTCCCCTCGATCGCGTGGTCGCGATAGTTCAGGCCGATGCACAGGATCTTCGCCGGGTGCGGGACTGGGGGCAGCAGCTTCACCGCGTTGGCCGCGTACTTCACCGCGTTCGGGCCCGCGGCGGCCTCGGCCGCGATCTTCCGGATGCCGGGGCTGGCGGCGAGGAGGTTCTTCACGCACGTCGGCAGGCCGGGGTCGGTGGCGTGCAGGTCGACGTAGCCGTCGGCGGTGGCAACAGCGGCCCGGGGGCCGTGCGGGGTGAGGATCGTGGCGAGGCGCATGTGCGGCGGGCTCCGGGTGGTGGTGGAACCCGGAGTATTGAATGAGTCCGCGCCCCCCGCGGCCAACCGCGGCCGCGGGATGGGCGGGAACCGAGAAATCGCGTTTGACCCGGCCCGGATCGTTCGGCATGTACAGATGTACCAGGGTTTGCACCCAGGAGTCCCAGGGTTTGCACCCAGGAGTCCCAGGGTTTGCACCCTGGGCTACGCACTGTCGTCCCTCCGGGACTTGAAGCATTGGAGCCCCCGAAGGGGGCGGCAGTCCGTAGCCCAGGGTGCAAACCCTGGGACTCCTGGGTGCAAACCCTGGGGCTTGGGTCCGACCTCCGATCCACCCTTTCCCCCGAGTGCCGTCATGCCCACCGTCACCCTCGAAGTGGAGGCCGTGCTGTCCCGCGCCGCGGACCTCCGCGCCGAGGGCTCGACGTGGGCCGCCATCGCCGCCGCTCTCGACCTGGACGCCGACGAGTTGAAGGCGCTGTGCCGGTTCAACCCGGCCTACCGACGCGCGGCCGCACGGGCGCGGCGCGAGGTCATCGCCGACGCCGCGGCCGAGTCCATGCGGTTCCTCCGCAAGCGGCTCCGCGGCGACGACGTGAGGGCCGCGCGCCGCGCCGCCGAGACGCTCTCGCGGGTGTGCATGACGCGAATCCGGCACCGCCGCCCGGTGAAGGACCGGCCGCCGCGCGTGGACCCGCGCCTCGAAGGGCTGCGGCCCGAGGACGCCGAGGAGGTATTGTTCCAGTGCGCGATGACCCCCGAGGAGCGCGCCCGGCACGACAAGATCGAGGCCGCGTGCCTCCCCGACTTCGACCGCGGCTTCGCACGGGCCCACGCCGACATGCTCACGCGCCACAAGCTCAAGAACCCGCCACCCCCCGACGGCGACGCCGGGCCGGATGCGATGGGTACTGGGGTTCCGAAGTCGCCGACCGGCCCAACCGCCCCGACCGGGGCCGGGCGCGAGCCGCACCGCACCGTCACCGAGATGAGCCGCACTTCTGCCCGCCCCCTGGCGGGGGGGGCCGCTCAGAGTCTCCGAGGAGCGGGTGAGGGGGCGACCTCTGCGACGCCAGTACCCCGCACCGCCCGCCGGTCACCGCGGCGAAGCGGCGGCCGCGAGCTGGCCGGCGTCGCGGGCGATGGTCAGGGTGAACTGCTCCAGGTTCAGGCAGTTCTCGTCCTTGCCGAACGGGTCCTCGGTCTCGACGCTGGCCTCCTCCATCCCGAACAGGCCGAGCGAGACCACGGCCATGAGCAGGGGCGACCACCACCCGCACCGCTCGGCCAGCACCAGCGGGAGCGTGAGCAGGTACGCGAGGATCAACTGCTTGATCATGGTCGCGTACACGAACGGGAGCGGGGTCTTCTGGATCTTCTCGCACCCGCCCTGGGCGTCGACCATCTTCGAGAGCAGGTCCTCCATGTGCCGCACGAGTTCGGGGCCGAACCGCCCGGCCCGGTACTCGCGGGCGATCCACGCGGAGATCGCCGCCGACACGGCCGTGGGCTGGTTCCCGAACCGCTCGGCCGTGCGGACCACCTCCGCGGGCACGTAGTCCCCGGCCTCGGTCAGGTCGCGGGACCCGTGGAGCGACTGCCGCAGGGTGATGACGAACCCGGTGACGAGCCCCGCGAGTTCGGCCCCGGTGTCGGTGTGCGCCGACCCGACCCGGACCAGGTTCCGGCTGCAGTTGATGAGCATCCCCCAGTGGGACCGCCCCTCCCAGTACCGGTTGTTCGACCCGTTCATGCGGAACACGATGAGGAACCCGAGCAGCGACCCGAGCACGGAGTGGGCGACCGGGTCGAGGGTGAGGGCCGCGTGCTCGTCGAACCACCCGAGGCGCGTGCCGACCTCGAGCGCGGTCTGGATGGTGGCGGTGTAGAGCGTGAAGATGGCGACCCGGCCGACGGCCCGGGGCAGGGCCGTCCCCCGGAACGAGAACACGGCGCGCCACCAACTGTAACGGTTGTACTCGATCATGGAGACCCGGGGCTTGGGGCAGTGCGGCCCCGTCCGTTGTATCGCGCCCCCGCGGCGCGGGGCCGGGGACGCGGCCCGCGCCGCGGGAGTCCCGTATCACGTCAGGCTGAAGAGCCGCCCTCGTTCTTGACCTTTCCCCTGGTGGGGGAGGTCGCCACGAGTCTTCGAGTGGCGGGCGGGGGGGAAGGCGAGAAGGCGCGTCGTGCGTTGCCCCCCACCCGGCTCGCCGAGCCCCGCCACCCTCCCCCACAAAGTGGGGAGGGCCGTGGAACAGGGCGAAACGATTCGGGCGCACCGGACCGCGGTTCACTACGGCAGGGCCGGGAGCGCCGGGCTGCCGGTGGGCGGCTTGGGGAGGTCGGTGGGCGCGGCGCGGGGGGCGCTGTCGGAGCCGGTCGGGGGCTTCGGCGACCCGCCGCCGGGCGGGCTCGGGGTGTTGCCGCCGCGGGCCTTGTTGATCGTCCCCGACGGCGTGTCCAGGTCCACGATCACCTCGGCCGGCGCGTTCTTGCCGTCCGGGTCGCGGAGCCCCCAGACGTGCTCGCCGGTGTTCGACGCCTTGTCCACCGCCCGGATGCGGACGTAGAACTTCCACAGGTTCTCGTCGGGCACCTCCCACGCGTACCGCCCGGTGTCCCGCGTCAGGTTGTTGTCGAGCCGGTACTTGATCTCGTTCCACTTCGCGGCCTTGGCGTCCAGGGACCACTCCAGGCTGATCGGCTGCGGCATCAGGTTCGGGTCGGCCGCCTTCCAGGTGATCTCGACGATCGGGCCCCGCGCGCCGCCCTTCTTCGCCTGCACGCCGGTGATCTGCACGTAGGGCATCGTGGTGTCCACGACGACGTACAGCATGGGCGGGTCCTCGCGGCGGGGGTCGTCGCCCTTCTTGCCGGCCCCGCTCTCGGGGAGGACGTAGAACCCGTAGGTGCCCTCCTCCTTCGCCTCGTAGGGGAGCGACAGCGACTGCGCCTGCGGGTCCTTGTCGCCCGGCATCAGCCGCACCGGGAACCGCTTCACCAGCTCCCAGTTCCCCTGGCTCTTGAGCACGAACAGGTGCGCCGCCTGCACGCCCGACCGGCCCATCCGCTGGATCGCGTAGTCGACGTCGAACTTGAGCGTGTTGACGTAGTCGATCCGCGGGGCCGGGAGGTTCGGGTTGCCCTGCGGCCAGTCGGCGACCGGCCCCTTGGGGAACCCGACGCCCGTGGCCGCGTCCGGCGGGATCTTCACGACCGGCGACACGCCCTCGTTGCCGGCGCGGTCGCGGGCCTGCACGCGGACCTCCAGCACCTTCCCGGGCGGGAGCTTCCAGGCGTAGGTGTCGCTCGCCCGGAACGCGCGCTCGGTGACGGTCGTCCACTCCTGGCTGGTCGGCCACTTGCACTGGAGCGTGACCCCGGCCGGGTCCAGGTTGTCGTCGGTGGTGCGCCACTCGACGCCGTTGTTCGACGGCTGGAGGCGGACCGCCGGCGGGGTCGCGTCGATGACGATCCGCTGCTGCGGGGTCAGCTCGTCGGACCGCGGGCTGGTGCTCCCGTCGGGGTACACGAACTGCACGGTGAACTCGTAGTCGCCGTCGCGCTCGGCGGCGAACAGGAACCCCTTCTTGCCGCCGTCGAGCTGCTGCATGCCGTCCGGCGGGAGCTTCGGCCCCTTCTGGAACGCGGACCGGTTCACCGAGTAGTAGAGCTGGAGGCTCGACGGCTTGTTGGGGAGCTTGGCGATGCGGTCCGCGTCGACCGGGATGCCGACGGTGCGGTGCGGCCAGAAGTACGGTTGGAGGTCGCCGTCCTGCGGGCGGGCCGGGGGCGCGAGCGCGGCGCACGCCGCGAGGCACCCGGCGACGACCAGGGCGTGTTCGCGTCGCATTGCCGCCCTCCCGAGGTGGAATCCTTCCGCCATCGGATGTAATCGGTCGCGGCAATATGCGGCCTTGAGCGAAACCGCCGGCCTGGTTTTGGGCAGCGACCGCTGGTTCGGGCGAGCGGGGGCGCGAGCCCCCCGAGGCAAGTGCGAAGGGAGACGAGAAGAACTCGGGGGGCTCGCGCCCCCCGCCCGCCAAGTCGGGACGTCACTTCGCGCCGGTGGGGGCCACCTTCGGGAGCGCGACCGGGGCCGGTGCGGCGGCCGGTGCGGTCGGGAACAGCCGCCGGGTCAGCAGCCCGCTCACCCCCGGCAGCAACAGCGCCCAGGACACCGCCGAGAGGAACCGGAGTCCCTTGGTCAGCACCCGCCGCCCGTCCGGGCCGGTGCGGGGCGCGCCGTCGGCCCCGGCCACCGCGGTGCCGGCCGCCGCCCGGTCCTGCTTTAGCGCGATCTGGTTGTCGGCGTCGAGGGCCAGGGCCAGGGCCGCGGCGCGGGCGTGCGAATCGGTCGCGGGGTTGAACGCGAACGTGAACCGCGGGAGGTTCGGTCCGCCCCGGAACCGGTCGCGGATCACCCGGTCCGGCAGGAACCCGATGAACATCACGATCATCAGCAGCTCGAACAAGTTCAGGCCCATCATCACGCCGATGGCCGCGTGCATCGCGGTGGCCAGGAGCAGGATCAGCCACCGGGCCCTGGTCCACACGAGGAACGGCAGCGAGATCTCGACGGCCAGGGTGAACCACACGCCGACGGTGCAGACCGTGTGGTACACCGCCTTGTGCTGGGCCACCCACCGCAGCGCGGCCTCGTACCACGAGTAGTTCAGCGGGGTGAACTCGGGGTTCACCGCGACCTCCCAGAACGCCGCCCCGGACCACCACGACACGCCCTTCAGCTTCGAGAGCCCGGCCGCCATGTAGATGAAGCACACGTGGACCTGGAGGAGCCGCAGCGCGAACCCGGCTGCGACCGACGGCGGCGGGCACGCGAGGAACGCCCGGGTGTTGGCGTCGATGGTCCCGGTCCGCTTCAGGCTCGCCCGCGCCGCCCGGTACCGGGCGATCAGGCGGTCGACCGACAGGGCCGCGCCGCTGTTCCCGATCATCAGGTAGAACAGCAGGATGTTCATCATCGTGTCCATGCCGAACAGCACCTGCGTGGTCCGGTGGATGTAGCCCACGCACGCGACCCACACGAGGGCCGAGGTGACGCGGGTGAACAGGCCGACGGTGAACAGCGCGATGGTCACGATGATCCCGGCGTGGATCAGGGCCATCTGGGTCGGGTCGGTGACGTGGAACCAGACCGAGAACCCCGCGTGCCCGGTGCGGTACGTGAGCCGGCGGTCGGCGTTCCAGTAGTTCAGGTAGTCGAGCCACTTCTCGCGCTCGGCCGGGTCCTCGGGCAGGTCGAAGATGTACCTCACCAGCGCGGCCCGGGACGCCGGGTGCAGCTCGATGAAGTGGTTGGCCACGTAGGTCGCGGTCGTGCGGCTCGCGTCGGCGGTCTGCGTCTTCGGGAGCACGGCCCAGAACGCCCGGACCTCGTCGGCGATCTTCTTCCGCTCGGCCGCGTCGCGGGTCAGGAAGAACCCGGGGACGCGGTCCGCGGCGGCCTCGACGGGCCGGTCCTTGGCCTCGCCGTTCTCGATCACGGTGACGGTCTTGTTCACCTCGTCGCCGGTCGGCAGGTCGCGGACGAACTCCATCGCCTGGCGGAACCCGTCGGGGTTGGACAGCTCGTTGGCCCGCTTCAGGTACGCCAGCGCCGCGGCCCGCTCGTTCGGGTTCCCGGGCACGTTGCGGAGGAACTCCATGAACGCGGCCCGGCGGTGCGGGAAGTCGGACAGCCGGGGCCACGCGCCGGGGTCGTCCCAGTCGGTGGGGGAGACGTAGACGGGCTGCTCGTGCCGCTCGCGGTCCACGAACGCGGCCGCGTACCACCCGTGCTTCCCGAAGAACGCCTGCAGGTCGCGGCTGTACGTCAGGTGCGTGTACAGCACCAGCAGCCCGGTGCAGATGCGGATGAACGCGAGGGTGGTCGGGTCCGTCGGGCGGAACCAGAAGTCGGCCCACCCGCGCCACCAGGGCTGGTTCGGCAGGGCGGGGGCTGGCGTCGTGCTCATGGATTGTGCCGGGTTCGTGGCAGAATGAAGTTTCGAGTTTCGAGTTCAACGTTCAAAGTTCAACGCCGGGAACCCAGTGCTCCCGCACCGGGCCCACAGACGCCGGCCCGTTCGGGGCGGAGACCTCAATCCCGGGCTCCGCTCTCTTCACCCCCGCAGGGGGTCGGCGTTCGTAGCCCGGTGCGGGAGCACTGGGTGGCGCGCGTAACCTGGACCTATTTTCGCGGGTTCATCCGGTACCACGGGAACACCTTGCCGGCCGTCTCGTCGGCGGCGAACACCTCGTCCCGCGACAGCCCCAGGGCGTGGACCGACATGAAGTCGTAGTACCCCTTCCCCTTGCCGTCAGACCCGGGCAGCGGGGTCGTCTGCGGGAGGATCGGGACGAGCCAGTACAGCATCCCGTCGTGCGGGTCGAGCAGGTTCCCGCGGGCGTCGAACTCGCCCAGGAAGATCGGCCGGTACGTCGCCGGGTGGTACGGGCTCGCGTACTCCCCGTTCGGGAGCTTCTGGCGGAACTGCTCGACCGACGTGGTGACGTGCTCGAGCCGGTACACCTTCACCGTGGTCCGGGCCGCCTCGTCCTTGTCCGCCGTGTGGTCGAGGATCACGTGCGAGGCGTACGACGGGAGCACGTACCGCAGCGCCTCGGCGGCCGGGAGGCGGTACTGCGACGTGGCCCCGTCGACCGGGTGGAACGGGATCGGGTTGGTCGCCGACGCGGCCCGCTTCTGCCGCCGGAACCACATCTCGGTCTCCTCGAACCGGCCGCCGCCCTGCGGGTTCGGCCGGGCCACCTGCTCGGTCAGCGACAGCCGGCGGAAGTACCCCAGGCCGAGCGGGTCCTTCAGGTCGTCGGGCCGCCGGGGCATGGTCACCCACTCGGTCCTGTACTCCTTGTTCCCGCTGGCGTCGGTCCCGGTCTCGGTCTTGAGGAAGAACACCAGGATGCTCGCGGGACCGGGGTCGGGCGAGTAGAAGTGGTAGGCGTTCCGCATGTAGATGAAGTTCAGGTACGGGTGGTACATGCGGGTCCACGCCTGCTCGACGATCCACGGCTGCGGGTGCGGCGAGGTCGTCGCCGCGAAGATCCCGCTGAAGTGGAACAGGACCGCGGCGGAGATCGCGGCCACCCGCCACCCGGTGGAGCTGAGGCACAGCACCGTGCCGGCCGCGCCGATCCCGGCCACCACCTGGAGGAACGCGACGAACGAGTCCCAGCTCACCGGCAGCGCGAACGAGCCGAGGAGCGCCGTGGCCCCGAACACGGTCCACGCCCACCACAGGTCGGCCCGCAGCGACACGGCCGCCCCCGCGGTGACGACGCCGAGGAAGATCAGGCCGGCCTGGACCGGGGTGAGGACGGCCGGGGCCGGGGCCGCGGTCGCGGCGACCACCGCCAGCGCGCCGGCCGCGGCGGTCAGGCCCAGGCCCAACAGCCCGGTGACCCGGACGAACGCCGGGTCGTGCGGCGGAACGGCGTCGGCCGGGGTGAGCGGGGGCGCGGGGGCGTCACGGTCCATGACGGCGGTCTCGGGGTGCGGGTGTGAGGCGAACCTGGGTACGTGCAGGATAACGGATCGGCCGGGGCGGGCGGAAGGCATAACCCCAATCCCCCCCGCTGCGTTGGCCCCGCACCGGGGCCGCCCGCACGAAAATCAGGACACGCGCGTCCGGAATGGAACCGCACAACACTCCTTCCCGGCATCTTCGGAACCGAAACGGCGGCGCAAATTCTCTACCGACGCCAATTTGCCCAGATTACCGTTGACGGTCCAAACCCCTCTACTTACCATCGACTTCGCGAGTCATCGCTGGGTCTGTTGCGGACCCAATGTCGGGAGACTGGACCTGCCCCAACCGTTTTCGGGCGGTCCCGCACACCTTGAGGGAGCACACGATGTACGGGATGGTATTGATGGTTGCGGTTACGGGTTCGGGCGACGCCACGAGCTTCGGCAAGCGGGGCGGCGGCTGCAACGGCGACGTCGTCGCGGGCTGCACGGGCGACGCGGGCTGCTCGGGCGGCGGCCACCACTTCCTCGGCGGCCGCGACCGCGGCGGCTGCTCGGGCGGCGGCCGCGAGCGTGGCGGGCTCTTCGGCAAGCACCACCGCGGCGGGTGCGACGGCGGCTGCACCGGCGCCCCGGCCGGCTGCACCGGCGTGATCGCGGCCCCGGCCGGTTGCACCGGCGGCGTCGTGGCCCCGGTTGTTGTCCCCGCCCCGGTTGTGGTTGCGGCCCCGTGTGCCCCGGCCTGCGAGCCGGCCCCGGTGTGCTGCGAGAAGGAGAAGCGCAAGGGCCTCTTCAGCCGCCTGTGCGGCAAGAAGAAGGACAAGGGCTGCGACACCTGCGCCGTCGCGGTTCCGGCCTGCGAGGCCCCGTGCGCCACGGGCACCGTCGTGGTCCCGCCGGCCGCCACCCCGCCGGCCACCATGCCGCCGGTGGCGGGCAAGAAGGACGCGGTCAAGGAGTGAGTTCGGTGTTCGAACACGGTTCGAACGGGACGGGGGCCATCTGGCCCCCGTTTTTTCGTTCCCCCCTCCGGTGTAGAATTGCACTTCCGACCGCCGCACCGTGACGGACCCCGGGGAGTGTGATGCGACCGCCGTTCGTTCGCCCGAAGGTGGCGGACCTCGTGTTCCGGCTCTACGACCGCCCGCTGCACCCGGAGCTGTTCGACGTGCTACTCGCGAAGGCGGTGCGGCGCGACGGGTACACGTTCACGGCGCGGCTCACGGCCACCGGCCACGTCCTGGGCTGGACCGACGGCCGCGTTCACATCGAGGAAGTCACCGCGACGGCCGACATGGACCTGCCCGCGACCGGCAAGCGGCTGGGCCACCGGTTCGAGGCGAGCCGCACCGCACGGTGTACGTTCCCGGGCGGGGTGCGGTACCAGGTGAGTTCGCAACTGGAGACGCTGCACCCGGAGCAGTTCGCGCACGTCCACGAAGAACTCGCCCTGGAGGGGGCGCGAAAGGGGCTGGCGTTCCACTGCAAGTCGGAGAACCGCCTGAGCCTGTCGCCGCTCGGCGTGGTCATCGCCACCGCGGTCCCGTCGGGCCTGAGCGTGACCGCGTACCACACCTTCCCGGACGAGTTCTCGCTCATCAAGACGCAGTCGCTCATCGAGTGGGAGTGACAACGGCGGGTGCTCGGTCGCGGTGCGGTCGGCGAAGGTTGCCGCGGAGGTGTCGACGCACCCTACCCCTTGCCGAGCACCAGATCGACGACCCAGCACCCGCGGACGTGGACCTGCTGCGGGTCGCGGCAGTGGGTCAGGATGCCGTCGTGCTCGCACCCCGCGTCCTGGAGCGCGTCGGCGAGGATCGGCATCGCGCCGAAGTCCCGCGCTTCATAGATGTGCTTCGCCAGTGACACCGCGGTGTCACTCCGCCACGCCGCGTCGAACGCCACCGGCTTGTACGGGTTCCCGAAGATGTCCCGGAACAGCGCGAGGTGAAACTCCGTCGCGGACAGTTGGTCCCGGCCGGGTACCGGGTCACACGCCAGTGAAGTCAGGATGCGCACCCACAACGGCCACTTCCGGTCGTCCACCAGGTCCGGGTCCAGGGTCTCGTATGCCCTCCATGAGAGGACGTGAGCAAGTCCCTCTCCGAGGTCGGGGGGCTCGTCTACGCCGGCCCGCAGGAGGACCGACTCGTGCCGGGCGTCGGCGTACCGCTCGGCGGCCTCCACCGCGGGTCGGTAATCCGGTGGGATATGGGTCCAGACCGCCCGGAGGGCGGCCACGAGCAGGAGTCGGATCCGGCGGTCCCACTCGGGTGCGGCAACGTCCCACCCGAGATGCAGACCATACTCGGACAGCTGCTGACACCAGTCCCAGGCGGCTGCCGGCGAGTCGTCGGGGGCATCTTCAACCATGTGGCTCATCTCTTGGCCAGCGCCGCTGCAATCAGGTCGGGGTCGTAGACGCAGCCGCCCCAGACGCCGCCGCTCGCGTGCTTGAGCGCGGCCCAGAGGCGCGTGTCGGCGGGGAGGGTCGGCGCGCCGGGCGTCGCGGTCCGTCGCGGGCGAGTTCCCGGGGCGTTAGAGGAACACGCGGTCGCCGAACCGCTTGCGGAGGCGGGCGGCCGCGGCCGGGGTGATGAGGTTCCCGTGCAGGTCGAGGTGGATCAGGCCGTCGAAGTGCGGCGACTCGGCCAGTGCGGTCGCGCCGGCGTCCTCGATCAGGTTCGACGCGAGGTCGAGGTGGACGAGGTTCTTGAGGTGCGGGCTGTTCGCGAGCGTCGTCGCGCCGCGGTCGCCGAGGGCGTTGTCGCGGAGGTCGAGGACGCGGAGGTTCGCGACCGCCGCGGTGCGGACCAGTGCGACGGCCGACGGCGGGTTCAGGAAGCACCCGCCCAGCGACAGGCTCCGGAGCTGCGGCAGGAACCCGGCGCGTGCGACCGCCGCCACGCCCTGGCCCTCGGGGTGCGTGCGGAGCAGGTGCAGGCTCTTGAGGTGCGGGAGCCGGGCCTCGGCCAGCGCCCGGAGCGACTCGGCCCGGAGGTTGTTGTCGCTCAGGTCCAACTCCTCGACGGCCGCCAGCGCCGGGGCCGCGACGAGTCGCGCCATCCGTTCCGAGTTGAGCCGGCACCCGGACAGGTCGAGCACCTTCAGTTGCGGCGGGTCGGCGAGCCGGGTGAGTTCGTTCACGAGCGTCTGCCCGCCGGCCCGGTCGTCGCGGCAACTGAGCGTGGTGAGCTGGCGGAACATGCGGCTGCGGACCACGGCCGTCGCGGTCTCGGCGGTCGTGAGCACGGCCCCGATGTGCAGCTCGCGGAGCCGCTCGTAGTGCGTCGCGCCGAGGAGCCAGCGGGCCGTGGGCGCCCCCATCCCCTGCGTGACGGCCAGGCGCACGAGCCGCGCGACCCACGGGGACGCGGCGAACTGCCGGGCGGTCGAGAGCTGCGAGTTCCGGAGGACGAGGGCCTCGACGGGGAACTGTTCGAACAGGTCGTCGGCGTGGGTGAGGAACGTGCCGGCGTCCTCGGCCTCGACGTGCGCCGGGAGCCCGCGGCGGAACGGGTCGCGCGCCCAGTCGAGGCCGTTGGGCAGCGCCGGGAGGTCGCGGACCCACGCACCGGGCATCAGGTCGCGCTCGTGGTGCCGCACCCGGACCCACGCGGGGTCCCACTCGGGGACGCGGGCGAGCTGCACCTGGGTGCGGACGAACGCGGCCCGCCGCGGGTCGCCGGCCTCCTCGACGGCGTCGGCGTAGACGAGCCGCAGGGTGTCGTCGTCGGGGGCCGCGAGGATCGCGCGGTACAGGGCGTCGGGGTCGGTCACGGCGGCGGTCTCAGGTTCCACCTGGGTGGCCGCGGCGGTCCCGCGGCACGTCCTGAGGGTATTTTAGCCTCGCACACCCGGCCCGCCCGTGCCACCTCAGAAGCGCCGGGGATTTGGGCGAGCCGGGAGCGTCAGCGACCGGAGTTGGGCGCTCCCCAAACCTCCGGTCGCTGACGCTCCCGGCTCGCCATGATTCCATGCCTCACCGCGCCGCCCACGCGGGGGCCGCGACCTGCCCGTTGGCCGCCAGCGCGCGGGCGCTGACTTGGAGCACGCGCAGGAACCCCTCGCTGTCGGCGTGGTCGAACGCGCCGATCGCCTCCATGCTCGCGTTCGCCTCGGAGTACATCTGGTGCGGCACGTCGGCGGCCGACTCGAACTCGGCCCGGCCCTTGTACAGCTTCACCGCGATCGTGCCCGTGGCGAGGGCGTTGATCGGCGCGAGCGCCGCACGGGCCACGTGCGTGCCGAGGTCGAACCCGTACCCCTGGTAGATCTGCTTCGAGACGAACAGTGAGAGCTGGTCGAACAGCTCGCGGCTCCGGCGGTCGAGGACGAGTTGCAGCAGGAAGGCGTAAGCGGTCCCGAGCAGCTCCATGCCGGGCGCCTCGTACACCCCGCGGCTCTTGATGCCGACGAACCGGTTCTCGACGAGGTGCGAGCAGATGCCGACGCCGTGCTTGCCGCCCACGGCGTTCGCCGCCTGGATCGCCTGGAACGCGGTCACCTTCTTCCCGTTGAACGCGACCGGCCGGCCGCCCTCGAACCGCACGGTGGCGACCTCGGGCGCGTCCGGCGCGTCCTTGGGGAGCACGCCCATGCCGGGGGTGACGAACCACGGGTCGGTGGTGAGGTGCTCGAGCTTGCCGGCCTCGTGCGTGAGGCCGAGCAGGTTCGCGTCGGTCGAGTACGGGGCGTCCTTGCTCGCGGTGATCGGGAGCTTGTGCGAGGTGCAGTAGTCGATCATCTCGCTGCGGCCGCGGAACCGCGCCAGGAACGCCTGGTCCCGCCACGGGGCGTAGACGCCGAACTCCGGGGCGAGCATGTTGGTGCAGAGCTGGAACCGCACCTGGTCGTTGCCGCGGCCGGTCGCGCCGTGGCCCAGCACCTTGATGCCGCGCTTCTTCATCTCGGGGACGATGCCGGCGACGATGACGTGCCGGCCGATGCCGGTGGTGTTCCAGTACGCGCCCTCGTACCGGGCCTGGAACTGGAGCACCTCGACCCCGCTCTCGGCGATCATGTCGTGGAGCGGGACCGCGACGTAGTCGGCCGCCCCGCACGCCCGCATCCGCTTCTCGATGGTGCCGAAGTCGGTCTCGTCGGGCTGGGCGATGTCGGCGGTGAAGCACACCACCTTGACGCCGTTGTCGGTGAGCCAGCGGGTCACGGTGCAGGAGTCGAGGCCGCCGCTCGCGGCGAACGCGACGGTCTGGCCCTTCAGGTCGGCAACGGTGGTCATGGGGTCCCTCGGTGGTTCGATGGGGATAGGATTACGAACCGCTCCGCCTGAAATAAATACGAAATTCGAAGCACGAAATCCGAAATGAGGAAGCCCCGGTTCGGGCTCTTCCTTTCGGATTTCGTGCTTCGAATTTCGTGCCTACCGCGGAGCGGAGGTTACTTCTTCTTGCCGCCGGCGAGTTCGACCTTCTTGGTCTTGGCCTTCGGCGAGCCGGGGCCGACCTTGTTGGTCGGGCTGACCATGACGAGCGTGCCGTTGTGGCCCGGGACGCCGCCGCGGACGAGCAGGATGTTGTTCTCGCCGTCCACCTTCACGACCGACAGGTTGCGGATCGTGACCCGCTCGGCCCCGTACCGGCCCGCGAGCTTGCGGCCCTTCTTCGGGCGGCCGCTACCGCGGTTGCTGGCCAGCGACGACGTCGAGCCGGGCTGCCGGTGGTTCTTCTTCGAGCCGTGCGCCGCCGGCAGGCCCGCGAAGTTCCACTTCTTCATGACGCCCGTCGTGCCGCGGCCCTTCGAGTTGCTGACCACGTCGACCGCGAGCACGTCCTTGAACACGTCGGCGACGCTGAGCACCTGGCCGACCTTCACCGTCAGGTCCTCGGCGTAGGCCTGGAACGGCTGCTTCGCGTCGCCGGTCGTCTTGATCCGCTCGACCGTCACCTTGGCCTCGCCCGTGGTGCAGTCGAACTTGGTGACGAACCCCTTGCCCTTGTCGAGCCGGAACTCGCGGACGTGCCGCTGCGGCTCGCAGTCGGCCTTCGGCGGGAGGGCGACGCCGGCCTTCTGGCGGGCCTCCTTCCGCTTCGACTTCAGGCCCGCCGCGACGTGGCCCTGCTCCGGGCGGGTCGCCGCCTTGCGGGGCTTGTCCTTGAACCCGAGCTGCACGGCCGGGTAGCCGTCGCCCTTGGCGGTGTCCGTCTTGGGGGTCTTGATCTGGAGCACCGGGCACGGCCCGAGCTGCAGGATCGTGACCGGCTCGACCGTGCCGTCGCCGACGAACACCTGCGACATGCCGAGCTTGAAACCGAGGAGACCGAGAGACATTGGAGCGCCTTCTGCCGCAACGTGGCGGCCTCTGTGACCCGCGGCCGGCCTGCGATCGGGACGGTGCCCTCGCATCAGCCGGTGGTGTGCCGGGGTGCAGGTAATGGAAGAGTGAATTGTAGGGGCCGCGGGACGCGCGGCAACCGGCCCCTTGAGTGGGCAGTGGGCAGGGGGTAGTCCGGCGACCGACCCGGGCGAACCCTGAGCGCCAGCGAGGGGGTGGGGCGCACCCCCTCGCTGGCGCTCAGGGTTCGCCCGGACACCTGCCCCAATCCACAAGCAGCGCGAACGGCCTCGCCACGTAGCCCACTGACGCTCACTTGGGTATCCTCGGGGAAACCCCACGAGGTGCGCCCGCCGTGTCCAGACTCCTCCTCACCCTCTGGTTGTTGGTTCTTCCGCTCACTGGGATGGTGTTCCTGTCGTACCGGTTCGATCACTGGGGCATTGACACCAGCGAGGAAGCGGCGACGGGCATTCGCCCCGGCATGACGATCCAGGAGGTCGAGCGGATCGTGGGGGGACCTCCGGGGGATTACCGCTCCCCGGAGCCCGTCAGGTTCCGGAAGTACTCCGGCAATCAGTGGCCGTACGTATTGGAGTGGACGACGTACAACGGGCGGATTGAGGTGCGCGACGGGGAGTGGGGTATCCAGGGGCCACCACCGTCCCGAGCCACGGCGCACCATGATCCGAACAGCAGTGAACTCCAGGAGTGGTCAACCGCCGACGGCGTCGTTGATTCGGTGCGGTGGTCAGCAGTTGAGCCGCAAAGGAGTAACTGGAAATTAGCGGAGGCCGCATTCTGGAGAGCGCTCTTTTGCTTCGGGTTCACCTGGTTTCTGTACGCCGCGCTCCTGAGACACAACCGAGGTTCAAACCCCGCCACACCTTCATCCGGACCTGCCTCGTAGCCCGCTGACGCTCGCCCGGGTATCCTCGTGGGAACCCCCGCGAGGTGGAACGCCATGTCGAAGCCCAAGAAGCTCCCCGTGCGGCTCAGCGAGATGACGCCGGGGCAGCACGCCGACTGCTTCGCCCAGCTCGCGGAGAAGACCCCGCGGTCCACTCGCGACGGCAAGCCGTTCTACTCGTGCCGGTTCCGGGACCAGCGCCGCACGGTCAGCGTCATGGTCTGGGCCGACGGCGGGTTCTATGAAGCGTGTCAGCGCGACTGGACCGTGGGCGGGTTCTTCAAGCTCCGCGGCACGTTCTCCGAGCACGAGAAGTTCGGCCCGCAACTCGAAGTCGAGCAGGCCCGGCCGGTCCTCGAGCGGGACCGCGAGGACGGGTTCTGCGAGCGCGACTTCGTCGAGCGGTCCCGGTTCGACCCCGACGCGCTGTTCGCCGACCTCCGCGACACGGTCGCCCGCGAACTCCGCGACGAACCGCTGCTCGCGCTCGTTTTGAAGCTCCTCGACACGCACGCAGCCGAGCTGAAGGTGATCCCCGCGTCGGCCCGGCACTACTACCCGTTCCCCGGCGGGTGGCTCGAACACACGCTCGGCGTCGTCCGCAGTTGCACGCTCCTCGCGGACCGGTACGCCGCACAGTTCCCCGACCTGAAGCCGCCGCTGAACCGCGACCTCGTCGTCGCCGGGGCGGCGCTCCACGACATCGGCCGCGTGCGGGAACTGGAGGTCGCTGCGCCGGGCCAGCCGGCGAGGCCCGGCGTGAGCGGGGAGCTGTTCGGGCACCTGTTCCTCGCCTACGACCTCATTCGCGAGGCTGCCCGCGGAGTGCCCGACCTGAACCCGGAACTGCTGGAGTTGCTGCTGCACGTCGTGGTGACGCACCTTCGCATCCCCGAGTGGGGCTCGCCGCGGCTGCCGTGCGTGCCCGAGGTGCTGATCCTGCACCACGCCGACGACCTGGACGCGAAGTTCGAGATGTACGCCCGGTGCCTGACCCGCGACACCACCGACGGCCCGTTCACCGAGCGCGACGCCGTCCTCGGCCGGCCCCTGCTGAAGCAGCGCAGCGTGTGACGCTGCGACCCGGTCCCGCCGCTACTCCGCCGAGTCGCCCGGCATCAGCCGTTGCGGGCGGTCGGCGAAGGTCGCCGTTCCGTCGGCGGCGTAGGTGATCTCCCAGACCCGGTCGAAGACGTTGTCCTTCCAGCGGAGGGGGGCGCTCCTGGCCCCGAGCAACTGGGCGAGCTCCGGGGTGGCGCCGTGCCGCCAGCTAATCAGGACCGTTTTGCCGGCGTACCGGGGGTTCCCGAAGAGTTCGCGGGCCAAGTCCGCGGGGGCGTCGTTGGTGAAGCCCGCGTCGATCGGCAGGTTGAGTTTCGCGGCCAGCGGGGCCACCGTGAGCACGGGGCGGTGGCTCTTCCCGGAGTTCCGCGCGGCGAAGATGAAGTCGGGCGCCGCGAACGGCTCCGGCCGCGCGTCGGACCTCTCGAACAGCGCGTGCAGCGCCTCGGCCCGCGCCGTGCCTTCCGCCGAGAGGTCGGTGGAGTTCGCCCGGTCCGGCGGCTTCTCGGCGTGGCGGATGATGAGCACCTGCCGCGGGTGCGTCCGCGGGCCTTCGGCGTGCCTCGGGGCGCAGCCCGCTGCCGCAAGGGCGACCGCGGCCGCGACCGGCACGAGTCGAGACAATCCGAACCGGGGGAGTGCGGGGGCCATTCGCGGTCACCTCGGGGCGCCAGGGCGGGGACAACAATTGTAGGCCGCCGCGCGAACCGCCGCCGTCCCCCGAGCGTCCTTTACCGCCCCGCACCCGAGCCCACCCCGGAGGCCCGCAATGCCCGACGCGACACCGAAGGCCGTGATCGAGTTCTACTCCACGACCGGCGACTACGGGTGCTTCTCGAACTTCTCGCGGCACCCGATCTTCCTCAAGGGGAAGCGGTGGCCGACGAGCGAGCACTACTTCCAGGCCCAGAAGTTCGCCGGCGAGCCCGACGAGGAGGAGGTTCGGAGGGCGCCGAAGCCGGCGCAGGCCGCGAGCATGGGCCGGGACCGCAAGCGCCCGCTGCGGCGCGACTGGGAGGCCGTGAAGGAGCGGGTGATGCTCGACGCGCTGCGGGCCAAGTTCACCCAGCACGAGGACCTGAGGGCCGTGCTGCTCGGCACCGGCGACGCGACGCTGGTCGAGCACACCGCGAACGACGCGTACTGGGGCGACGGCGGCGACGGCTCCGGCAAGAACCGCCTCGGCCAGTTGCTCATGACGCTGCGGGAGGAACTGCGGCAGTAACGGAGCCGGCCGCGGGCACATCGCCCGCGGCCGGTGCGTCGTTCATGGTCACCCGCTGGTCACGGCGCCGGGTTGCTGCCGTTGAGGCCCGCGGGCGAGAAGTACACCCCCGGGAACACGATCGGCACCTGGAAGTACGGCCCGTCCCCGGCCACGATGAACATGTCCGTGACGAGGTCGTCGTAGCTCGTGTTGCGGGAGGCGGGGGTGATGTCGTCGGCCAGCTCGTTGATGGCGATCTCGACGTTGCGGCCGTACGACGCGGGGTAGGGGACGTTGAACTCGCCGATGGGCACGCCGGTCTCCCCGCTGATGATCTGCACGTTGGTCGAGTTCCTCAGGCTCACGTAGATCTCGCCGCCGCGGAGGCCGTCGGTGCTCCCCGCGGCGACGTTGATCCCGGTCGTCGCGATGCTGCTGCCCGTGTCGAACACGAAGTACTCGGCCCGGAGGGAAACGGCCGGGAACTGGGCGTCGTAGATCCGCAGCAGCGGGGCGCTCCTCGCCTTCCCGACGATGATCTCGTTGTAGTCGGGCTCGGTGTCGCCGGTCGGGTCGAAGAAGGCGGCGTCGATGTTGGTCGACGCGAGCGACACGCCGCCCTTGTAGGTGGCCTCGAACGCCTTGAACTTGCGGACCTCGAAGAAGGACTTGCCCGCCGAGTTCGGGTCGACCGAGAAGGCCTTCACGACGGAGCCGTTCGTCTCCTGGCCGACGAGGATCTCGCGGGTGTAGTCCCCGGTCACGTTCCCCGTCGTCACCTGGATGCCGCCGACGTAATTCGGCCCGAAGGGCGTCAGGAGGGCCTGGGACCGGAACTGGTTGCCCGTGAACGAGTACACCCGCACCCGCCCCGTTCCCCCGGCGGCCGTCGAAACGATGATGTCCTTTTGAAGTGTCGCGGCGGTCCCGCCGTCGGCCGCCCCGGGGAGCATTTGAGGAGGAAAAGTAATGTACTCGAATGAGAAGGCGTCGATCACGTTCGTGATCGTGAACTCGCCGTCGTAGCTGTACGTGATGGTGCCCGTCATCGCGTCGAACACGTTGGCGCCCGAGATCCTGACCGTCTGCCCCACCGTGAACCCGTGGGGGAGCCCCGCCCCCACGTTGACGGTGACGGTGCCGTCACCGGCCATCGAGATGCCGCCCACGGTAATGGCCTTGGGCGAGCCGGCCAGCCCGTTGACCTCACCGACCGCCACGTGGATGCCGCCGGTCCACCCGGCGAACGGCGTCACCTGCTGCTTCAGTACCCCGTTCGAGTCGAAGATCTTAACGACGCCGAGGGTGCCGGGGCCGGTCCCGGTCACGTACTCGTAGTCGGTGCCGCCGGGGGTCAGGCTGTTGCCGGGGATCACGTCCCCCACTGCGAGCGACTCGCCCTGGTTCGGTGCGAAGGTCGCCGGGACGGTGCGGTCTTCCAGCATCTCCACACCGAGCCGGGTGCGGGGCGCGTTCTTGCGGCTCATATCGGGCATCTCGTCCTCACCGTCGGAGAGTGGCGCGGGTGCGTCTGTACACAGCAGTCAACCAAAGATACCCGCGAATTCGGACACGGCGCGGCGAATAATCGCGCCGCGGGCCAAGGCAGGGCGGCACGCACGGTACGGCACGCGCCCCCGGAACGACCGGGCGCGACACGAGTTGTGCCCGCAGCCCGACCGGCGGAAGCGCCCGAGCCGGCGCGGCCGGCGCATTCATTTCAACAGACGGATGTGAGGCGGTGATGAGTACCGGGGCGGCGTCAATCGTTGATGTTGCCCAGCGACGAGCGGAACCGGGTGACCGACTCGCGGACCTCGGCGGTGCCGTTCTCGTTCGACGACCACCCGAGGGGCTCGATCGTCACCCCCTCCAACTGTTTGTAGGTCGTGAAGAAGAACTCGACCTCGCGCAAGAAGTGGACCGGGACGTCCTCGAGCTTGCGTATGTGCGCGAACAGCGGGTCCTTGTGCGGCACCGCCAGGATCTTGAAGTCGTTGAACCCCTTGTCCTTCATGCGGAAGATGCCGACCACCCGGGCCTCGATCAGGCACCCCGAGAACGTCGCCTCGTTCACCATCACGAGGATGTCGAGCGGGTCGCCGTCCTCGGCGAGCGTCTGCGGGATGAACCCGTAGTCCCCGGGGTACACCGCCGAGCTGTACAGGTACCGGTCGAGCTTGATGAGGCCGGTGACCTTGTCCACCTCGAACTTGTTCCGCCGCCCCTTGGGGATCTCGATGATCGAGTTGACGACGGACGCCTCGCCGGTGCCCGGCGGGATCATCATGTAGTCGCGGAGGTAGTCGCGGCGTGCGAACATGACTGGTGACGGTGGTTGTGGGGTGCGGGTGCGGGCCTCGCGTCGCGGGGGGCGGCGCGACCGCACCGCCCGCCGGAACGGACACCGGGACAATCTACGACCACCGCCCCCGAACCAACACCCCACCACTGCCCGCAACCAATCCGAAGCACGAAATCCGACACCGGTTGTCGGGCTCTCGTTCGTGCTCCGTGCTTCGTGCTTCGAATTTTCGCCGCCGGTCACCCGGTCACGGCGATCCGCTTCGGCTTGACCGCCTCGACCTTCGGCAGGTGGACCGTGAGCACGCCGACCTTCAACTCGGCCGTGATCCGGTCGGCCGCCACGGTCTCGGCCACCCGGAACACCCGGTGGTAGTTCGTCGGGTCGTACTCGCGGGTCGCGGGCCGCCGCCCGTGCACCGACAACTCGCCCCTCTCGAACCGGATGTCCACGTCGCCCGGCTTCACCCCGGGCATGTCGGCGACCACGAGGAACTCGCCCTCGGTCTCCAGAACGTCCACCCGCGGGCCGACGGTGACCGACCGCTCCTCGGCGGGGGCCGCGGGGCCGTTCTGGGCGGGCGCTTCGCGTGCAAGGTTCGTCACGACACGTTCTCCTTAATTGGGTGGTGATGTGTGATTGGACTACCGAGCCACGGGGCTCACCCGGGGCCCTCGTTCCGTTGAGTCGTTGCCCTCACGCGGGCCGCCACGGAGGGCGGCCCCTACCGGACCAGAGCTGTTGGTTTGTAGGGGCCGCCCTCCGTGGCGGCCCGCCAGCCGCCATCGACGGCAACCGAGCACCTCCGGCGCGTCACTCGCCCTTGACGACGATCTTCCGGGGCTTGGCGGCCTCGTGCTTCGGGAGCGTCAGCTTCAGGACCCCGTCGGTGTACTTCGCCTCGACGCGGTCGGCGTCCACGAGGGCCGGGAGCCCGACGACGCGGGTGAACTTCCCGAACGGCCGCTCCTGCCGCAGCCACACGGCCCCGGCGACCTCGGGCGGGTTCCGCTCGCCCGACACGGTGAGCTGGTTCCCCTCGGTCACGGTCACCTCGAGCTGGGCCGGGTCCACGCCGGGCAGGTCGGCCTCGGCGTACACGGCGTGCTCGTCCTCCCACACGGTGAGTTGGGGCGCGGTCGCCGGCGTGCCGGCCCGACTCAGCCACTTCGCGAACTCGTCCTGCACCTGGTTGAACTCGTTCCACAGCGCCCCGAACGGGTGATGGCGGGTCTGAAACATGAGCACTCCTCCTTCACGGTTGGGTTGGCCCGGGGTCGCCCCCGGTCACTGCATTGGATGGGACGCCCTCTGAAACGATTCGCGCCACAGCGGGCCTCGGAACTGCTGCATTTCAAGATCCGTGCCAAACTCCGGGGCTCCCCCGCGGCCGCGCCCGAGGTGCAAAAAAGTCAAGAATTTGCGGCAGGCGCGGGCCGCCGGTAACCATTCCCTGGCGAGCGTCGTTTGGGCCCGGTGGTGCAAAAATGGCAGGCGCGGGGATTTCGTGGTTGAGCGGGGGCGGGCGATCCGACATGATGACGAGTGCCGAGCCTTGCCCCGCCCCCGCCGCCTTTCCACCGGCCCGACCGCTTGCCCCGCCGACTCCGGCCGCTCCCGGCCCCCGGTCCGCACTCCCGCCCCACCGCACCCACACTTCGACGAGGCCCACCCATGCTCACGATCAGCGACACGCGACGGAGCCGCCACTGCCAGGGGGCGTCGCGCCGTGACTTCCTGAAGGTCGGAAGCCTCGGCCTGTTCGGCGGCCTCGGGCTCCCCGAACTGCTCGCCGCACGCGCCCGGGCCGGGGACGGCAACCAGCCGACCACGAAGAAGGACCGCGCCGTCGTGCTGCTGTTCCTGTCCGGCGGCCCGTCGCACATCGAGTTCTTCGACCCGAAGATGTCGGCCCCCGAGGACGTGCGGAGCATGACGGGTGAGGTGAAGACCCGCACCCCGGGCGTCACCTTCGGCGGCACGTTCACGAAGCTCGCGAGCATGACCGACAAGTTCACCGTCGTGCGGTCCTATGCCTCGATGAACGCCGACCACACGTACCTGTCCGTGACGAGCGGCGGGAACCCGCTCAAGGCGTCGATGGGGGCGATGTACGCCCGCGTCGCCGGGACCACGAACCCGGACACCGGCATCCCGTCGAACGTGCTCGTGCTCCCCGAGGCGGTCGAGCCGGGGCTGAAGCTCGGTAGCAACTTCGAGACGGGCGCGCTGCCGACCCTGACGGCCCCCGGCGAACTCGGGCCGGGGTACGCGGCGTTCGACCCGAGCGGCGGCGACCAGCTCAAGAAGAACCTGCAGATGAACATCCCGCAGGAGCGGTTCAGCGACCGCCGGCACCTCCTCGCGGGGCTCGACACGGTCCGCCGCGGGGCCGACGCGTCGGGGCTCATGGAGGGGCTCGACCGGTTCCAGCAGCAGGCGTTCGACGTGGTGGTCCGCGGGGTCGGCGACGCCTTCGACGTGTCGAAGGAGGACCCGAAGACGGTCGCGCGGTACGACACGAGCGGCCTGTTCCCGCGCGCGGGCCTCGCCAAATTTCACGACATGAAGCGGTCGTCGAACCTGCTCGGCAAGCAGTTGCTCCTGGCCCGGCGGCTGTGCGAGGCCGGGTGCGGGTTCGTGACCGTGTCGGACTGCGGGTGGGACATGCACGCCAACGAGAACAGCCCGAAGAACATGGCCGGGCTCCCGCCGATGACGAGCCAGGTGGACCACGCCGTCGCCGCGTTCCTGGAGGACGTCCACGAGCGCGGCCTGTCCGACAAGATCCTCCTCGTGGTCACCGGCGAGATGGGCCGCACCCCGCGGCGGAACAAGAACGGCGGCCGCGACCACTACGCGAACCTGACGACGCTCCTGCTGGCCGGCGGGGGCCTGAAGGACGGCCAGGTGATCGGCCAGTCGGACCGGACCGCGTCGCAGCCGGCGACCGAGCGGTACACGCCGAAGAACCTGCTCGCGACGGTCATGGGCAGCGTCCTCGACCTCGGCGAGGTCCGGGTGCGGCCGGGCCTGGGCCGCGTCGCCAACGCACTGACCGAGAACGACCCCATCCCCGGACTACTGTGACCGGGGGCGAGTTCAAGGTAGAAGGTCCGCGGTTGGTCTGGTGCGGCAGGCATGCTTGCCTGCCTCCAGACGCCTCACGAGGCAGACCAGAACGTCTGCCCCACCAAAGCATCTCCGGTCGCTGACGATCCCGGCCCGCCGTGCGCCAGGGTTTCTCGCCCGCCCATTCGAGTCGCCTCGCGCCAAATGTGAAGCTGTACCGGTTCCGCCGACCCCGGGGCGTCGGGTGAATCCCCCGGTCCCGACATTGGGCGACTCCGCCGCTGCCGGCCGTGCCGAATCTAGTGCTGGACGGGGCGGTGACGCCCGAACTGCTCTGCACCACTTTAACGCAAGGAGGCGTTATGCTGGGTCGCAAGCTCGGACTTCTTTCGTTCTTCCTCGGGACCGGCGCGGCGAGCGCGCAGGTACCGTACGCGGCCCCGGCCGCTTACCCCGCACACCCCGCCGCGGTCCAGCAAGGGATGATGCCGGGCGGATATCCGATGGCGGCACCGTACGGGCAGTACCCGGGCTACGCCCCACCCGGCTACGCCCCACCCGGCTACGCGCCACCGGGGTACGCGCCACCGGGGTACGCGCCACCGGGGTACGCGCCACCGGGGTACGCGCCAC
>NZ_JBHYGG010000310.1:0-1471 GCF_051859125.1 Gemmata sp. | reverse complement strand
CGGGCTACGCACCACCGGGCTACGCACCGGCAGGGTACGCGGAGGGGGCCCCGGGCCAACCGGCCCCCATGGCAGCGCCCGGGGGCGCGCCCTGCGGTGAGGCGTGTCCCCAGCCGTGCCCGACGGAGTGCGCGGGGTGCTACCCCAACTCGCGGGTGTGGGCCAGCGCCGAGTGGCTGTACCTCGCCACGTCCGGCCAGGCGCTCCCGCCGCTCGTCACCACCTCGACCACCGGCGGCACCGGGGCGCTGGTCCCGGGCAACACCGTGGTGTACGGCAACCAGCGGGTCAACAACGACTTCCGCAACGGCCTGCTGATCAACGCCGGGATCTGGCTCGGCGACTCCCGCCGGTACGGGCTGGAGGGGAACTTCCTGTACCTCGGGGACAGCACCGAGCGGTTCGCCGCCTCCGGGACCGGCGCGCCGGGCACCCCGCTCATCGCCCGCCCGTTCTTCAACGCGGCCACCGGCCTGCCGGACTCGGAGCTGGTCGCCGTGCCCGGGAGCCTCGCGGGCACCGTGACCGTGGCGTCGCAGAGCTCGTTCATCGGCGGCGGGTTCAACTTCGTCCACAACCTGTGCTGCTCGCCGTGCGGCCGGCTCGACCTGATCTACGGGTACCAGTACTTCAACCTCACCGACGACGTGACGGTCACCGAGGACCTGCTGACCACGACCGCGACCCCGGGCGGCCTGCCGGCCGGGTTCCGGTTCCAGCTCCGCGACCACTTCCGGACCGAAAACAGCTTCAACGGCGGCGTCATCGGGCTGGCGATGGAGCGCCAGTTCGGGGCGCTCGTCCTGGGCGCGCGGGCGGCGGTGGCCCTGGGCAACATGAACCAGGTCGTGACCATCGACGGCGCGACGATCGCGACCCCCCCGGGCGGCGTGCCGACGACCGGTGCGGGCGGCCTGCTCACCCAGACCTCGAACATCGGCCGGTACGAGCAGAACGAGTTCGCCGTGGCCCCGATCCTCGGCCTGAAGCTCGGGGTCCGGGTGTCCCGGAACGTGCTGGTGTTCGGCGGGTACAACTTCATCTACCTGAGCAACGTGGCCCGCGCCGGGGACCAGATCGACCTGCGGGTGAACCCGAACCTGATCCCCCCGCCCAACGGGCTGGGCGGCGCGGCCGTGCCGGCGTTCACGTTCCGCACGACCGACTTCTGGGCGCAGGGCGTCAGCGCCGGCCTCCGTTTGAGCTACTGATCGCGGGTTAAAGTGATCGGCACCCGATACGGGTTCTAGCCCTCCCCACTTGGTGGGGGAGGGTGGCGAGGCTCTGCGAGCCGGGTGGGGGGGAAGCTGTACGCGCCGTTCAGGTCGCCCCCCCCCCGCCGCTCGAAGACTCGTGGCGACCTCCCCCACCAGAGGGGAGGTCATTCCGGATCTGTGGGATTCGTACTGGTCCGAGCCCGAGCGCCGAGCGAGGGTCAGCGTGGACCCTCGCTCGGCGCTCGGGCTCGGAC
>NZ_JBHYGG010000309.1:0-29833 GCF_051859125.1 Gemmata sp. | reverse complement strand
CCCGGTCTCGGGGGAGAGGTCGCCGCGCTTCGCGGCGGGTGAGGGGGAACCACCTCCACCCCGCACCGATCACATCAGCCATTCTGCCACCACTTCTACACGTGCCGGTCGAGGAACGCCTTGGCTTTCCGGGCGGTGCGCACCGCGTCGTAGCTGTGCCGGCTCAGTTCGACGTACGCGCCGCCGGCGTACCCCGCGGCCCTCAGCCCCGCGAACACGTCCCCGAAGTCCACTTCGCCCTCGCCGAACATCAGGTGGTCGTGGACCCCCGCGGCCATGTCCTCGATGTGGACGTTCCACAGTGCGTCGCGCCACGCCGTGAGGTGCCGGCTGACCGGTAACTCGCCCGTGCACACGAGGTGGCCGACGTCGAGCGTCAGCCCGAACGCCGGGTGGTTGAGCGCGGCGTGCAACTCGGCGTAGCGGGGCATCGTGTCGATGAACATGCCCGGCTCGGGCTCGAACGCGAGCCGCACGTTCCGCTCGACGGCGTACTCGGCGAGCCGCTCCAACCGGTCGACGAGCCGCACCATCTGAACGCCGGGCGGGGCGTTATCGACGGCCGTGCCGGACCAGAAGCTCACGCAGTCGGCGCTCAGGTCGGCGGCGATGTCCACGCACCGCTTCAGGAATTCGAGCCGACCGGCTCGCTCCTCCGGGGTCGGGCTGACGAGCGTGGGCTGGTGCTTGCGGCGCGCGTCGAGGAGGAACCGCGCACCGGTCTCGATCACGCACCGCAGGTTGTGCCGGGCGAGTTGCCGCGCGAGCGCCGCAGTGCGCAGCGGGAGGTCGGGGGCGAACGGGTCGAGGTGGTGGACGTCGAGGGTCAGGGCGACGCCACCGTACCCGAGTTCGGCGAGGATCTCGACGGCGTCTTCGAGCCGGTGGTGCGCGAACCCGTTGGTGTTGTAGCCGAGGAACATGGCGGGCCTCGGGATTCGGACTCGGGTGCGGGTGGAAGCACGAAGGGCGGACTTGGGCGAACCCTGAGCGCCTGCGGGGGTGAGGCGCACCCCCTCGCTGGCGCTCAGGGGTTCGCCCGGCCACCGGGCCGACTCCGCCAGCACCTCGCGGGCGTCTGACGCAACCTTGTCACGGCACGGCTTCGAGAATCTCCACTTCGGGCACCTTCTTGCGAAGCTCATCTTCCAGGGACGTGATAACCGTCATGATCGTCGCGGGGCACCCGGCGCACACCCCGGTGAGCCGCACCGACGCGATGCCGTCGGTCACCTCCAGCACCTCGATGCCGGTGCCGTCGAGCATCAGCGCCGGGGCGATGTCGTGCTTCAGCGCGTGCTCGACGCGGTCACGCAAGTCGCTCATGGTTGTTCTCCGAGGATCAGCCCGAGCTACCATCTCGGCCGCGAATGTGGTCGCAGAGAGCTGTGATCTCCGTCGAAAGCCAAGCTGAACCATAGTCGGTCAGCGGACCTTCCCGAAGCAACTCCTGAGAGGCGTCGTTCATCAGCGACAGAAACCGCTGCCTCGCAGCCGTAGTGGCGAGGGGTTCGTCGATGACAACCACCTTGCCCATGTAAAATCCGTCGCGCTCGTCTCGCAGGAACGTCGTGAGTGGGTCAGCGGTGCCGAGTTGACGCTCGGCCTGAGCGATCAGCGCTTCCAGTAGCACCTCGACGGCCCCGTTCGTGCCCCAGAACACCACGTCGGCGAACTTGAGCCCCGCACTCATGTGTTTCCGCTCAGTGCCTGCTTCGCCGCCTCGACGTCGCGCTTGAGTTGCTCGACGAGTTCCGCGACGCCGGCGAACGGGCGGGTCTCGCGGAGCCGGGCCACGAACTCGACCGACACCGAGCGGCCGTACACGTCGCCCGAGAAGCCGATCAGGTGGACCTCGATCTTGCGGGCGTCGTCGCCGAACGTCGGGTTCGGGCCGATGTTCGCCGCCGCCGGCCACATTCTACCGTCCACCGCCGCGCGCACCGCGTACACCCCGTTGCCGGGCAGGACCGTTGGCACCTCGCCGAGGTTCGCCGTCGGGAAGCCGATCAGGCGGCCGCGCTTCGCGCCGGTCACCACGATCCCGGAGATGCGGTACGGCCGCGCGAGCAGGTCGGCCGCGGCCCCCACGTCGCCGGCCACGATCGCCGCCCGCACCCGGCTGCTCGACACCGGCTCGCCGGCGTGGAGCACCTGTTGCACGTCCTCGAACGCCAGCCCGGCGGCGCCGCACAGGTCGCGGAGGGTGGTGTTCGTGCCGGCGCGGCCGCGGCCGAAGCGGAAGTCGTACCCCTCGACGACCCCCTTCGCGGCGAGCTGCCGGGCCATCACGTCCTCGAAGAACGCCTCGGGGCTGAGCGCCAGCAGCGACGGGCTGGTCCGCAGGATGGCGACGTGGTCCGCGCCTGCGGCGTGCAGCAGTTCGGCCCGCTCGGGGAGCGTGGTGAGCGGCGGGCGGACCGGGCCGGGGTGCAGCACCTGGTGCGGGGGCGGGTCGAACGTGACGGCGACGGCCGGGCCGCCGAGCCGGTCGGCCACTCCGCGGCACGCCCGCACGAGCGCCCGGTGCCCGAGGTGGACGCCGTCGAAGTTCCCGACGGTGACCGCGCCGCCGCCGAACTCGGGGGGCGCGTGCGTGAACCATTCGAGTAGAGCGGTAGCCATGTTCCTATCTTTGCGGCGCGACCGCGAACCGGAAAGGCTCCCGACCGTCTATTCTCGGAGCGGCGTCGGCCTCGTACGATGTCGTCTCGGGTCGGTCGGTCGGCCGGACGGTCGCCGCGGGGGAAGTGTTTAGTGTTTCGTGTTTAGTGTTTCGATGCCGGCTGGTGCGGCGTTCGGCTCAACCAGCGGGCCTCGCTCCGAACTAAACACTAAACACGAAACACTAAACACTCCCCCGGGGAGGAAAGTCCGGGCTCCACAGGGCGCGGTGATGGATAACGTCCACCCCCGGGACCGGTTCGGGCTCCCCGGCTCGAACCGCAAGCGGGCGGGAAAGTGCAACAGAAAGTAAACCGCCGGGGGTGGTGATTGGGGATGGGACGTCGGAGATTGGAAAGACGGGTGGCCCGCGGCCCTGGTCCAACTTCCAACGTCCCATCCCCAATCACCACCCCCGGTAAGGGTGAAACGGTGCGGGGCGAAAGCCCTTAATGTAAGAGCGCACCAGCAGCCGGGTGACCGGCTGGCTCGGCAAACCCCACCGGGAGCAAGGTCAAACAGGGGACAGGGTCGGCCCGGCCCGTCACGATCCCCGGGTAGACCGCTCGACGCCGCGGGCAACCGCGGTGCTAGATAAATGACCGTCGCCCGCCCGCAAGGGCGGGGACAAAACCCGGCTTACAGGCCGGCCGACCGACCCGTCGGGGACTTTCGGAAGAGTGGTCAGTGGGGAGTGGACAGTGGGCAGTGAAGACCAGAGGCGAGAGTGCCTTTGGCGTTTACTGCCCACCGTCCGCTCCCCACTGACCACTTTCCCCGTCAGTCGTAGCTCCCCCCGCCCTCCGAGTACAGGTCGCCGGCCGCGCCGCCCTTGTAGATGCGGCGGCCCAGGTTGGCGTTGTACGGCGTCCACGCGCTCGGGTTGTTCCGGTCCTCGCGCAGCTCGCGGAGCACCATGTGCATCCGCGTGTCCATCAGGTCAATGAGGTGGAGCATCATCGCCTCGGGCGTCATCGGCACCTTCGGGCTGCCGTAGTTCAGCTCCCCGTGGTGGCTCAGAATCATGTGGTGCAGCCGCAGCATCAGCTCGCGGGGCACGGGCTCGCCGGTGAGTTCGGGCACCTTCGCGGCCGCCCCGGTGAGCATCTCCACCGCGATCGGGATGTGGCCGATCAGTTGCCCCTCGTCGGAGTACCCGAACGCGCGGGCGTAGGTGAGTTCGCGGGTCTTCCCGGCGTCGTGCAGGAACACGCCCATGAGCAGCAGGTCGCGGTCCACCGCCGGGTACAGCGGGAGCAGCTTGTCGGCCGCGTCCATCATCGAGACGACGTGCTCGAGCAGCCCGCCGACGTAGGCGTGGTGCATCTTCACCCCGGCCGGGCAGGTGGTGAACCCGCGGACGAACACCTCGTCCATCAGGAAGCACTCGGCGAGCGCCCGGAGGTGCGGGTTGCCGAGGCGGAGCAGGTAGCCCCGCAGCCGCTCCATCAGCTTCGGAACGCTCTGCTCGGTGTGGGGGAGGAAGTCGGTGAGTTCGACCTTCTGCGGCTCGACCCGGTCCACCGTGTTGACGATGACCTGGAGCGACCCCTGGAACAGTTGCACCTTGCCGGTGACGTGCAAGAAGTCGCCCGGGTCGAACCCGCGGGCGACGTGGTCCCCGGCGTTCCACATGCGGGCCGACATCCCGCCGGTGCGGTCGCGGAGCTCGAGCAGCAGGTACAGGTTCCCGTTCCGGTTGGCCCGGAGCTGCTTGTCGGTCACGAGGTAGATGTCGTCGAGGTTGTCCCCGTCGCGAAACTGTTCCACGAAGCGTCGGCTCATCGGAATCCTTCAGAGGGCAGAGGACAGAAGGCAGAGGACAGGAGTCAGACTACGGGCGGTTGGGGGTCTGTCCTCTGCCCTCTGTCCTCTGGCTTCTGGACGGGGAGGCGCACCTGGCAGCCGCCATCGCCGCACGGCACGAGGTCGTAGCGGTGCTTGGCGACCCACAGGTACGCCCGGTGGCCGAGCCACGGCACGCCGGGGATGTACAGCAGCGGCGCGAGCCACGCCGTCGCCGGGAGCCGCCACGCCATCCACCGGAACGCCGCGAACCCCGCGTGTGCGTGCTTGCGGTCCGGCGTGACGACGTGCATCTCTTCGAGCATCCGCTGCAGCGTGAGCGGCACCTCACTGGGCGGCAGGTTCGCGGTGTCGCGGCAGTCCTGGTACTGGAGCTGGCCGAACCAGTCGAGCTTCTTGAGGACGCGCACGCCCCGCAGGCACAGCGGGCACATGCCGTCGTACAGCATAACGCCCTTCCCCCGAGCGGGGTCGGCTCTCTCAGCGGCGGGGGTGATCGTGGCGGTGGCCATGCGGGAACTCCGTGGGATGTTCCATTCTACCTGGGATACCGCAAGCCGCCGGGAAATCCAACACCGTAGAATGTCGTTGAACGAACCTCCGGTCGCTTACGCTCCCGGCTCGCCACATACGACACACACGAGCGCCGAGACCGCCATGAGTTCCGTTGCCCCGCCGCGTGCGATGACCGTCCCCGAGTTCCGGGCCGCCAAGGGCCGCGGGGCGAGGCTCGCCGTCGTCACCGCCTACGACTACACCTCGGCCCGGCTGTGCGACGAGGCCGGGGTCGACTGCATCCTCGTCGGCGACTCGCTCGGCATGGTCGTGCAGGGCCACCCGACCTCGCTCCCGGTCACGCTCGACGAGATGATCTACCACACGAAGTGCGTGGTGCGGGGCGTGCGGCGGGCGCTGGTCGTAGCGGACCTGCCGTTCCTGACGTACCAGGTGAGCCCGCGGCAGGCGGTGCGGAACGCCGGGCGGCTGCTGAAGGAGGCCGGCGCGCACGCGATCAAGCTGGAGGGCGGCGTGCGGATGCGGGCGACGGTGCAGGCGTGTGTCGCAGCTGGCATCCCGGTGATGGGCCACATCGGCCTGACCCCGCAAGCGGTCCACCAGTTGGGCGGGTTCAAGGTGCAGCGCGACGCGCCGGCGCTGCTGGCCGACGCCGCGGCAGTCGAGGAGGCCGGCGCGTTCTCGGTGGTGGTGGAGTCGGTGCCGGCCGACGTTGGCACGCGGATCACCGCGTCGGTGGGCATCCCGACGATCGGCATCGGGGCGGGTGCGGGGTGCGACGGGCAGGTGCTCGTGTACCACGACCTGCTCGGCCTGTACCCGGACTTCAAGCCGAAGTTCGCGAAGCGCTACGCCGACCTGGGCACCGCCGTAAAGCAAGCGGTCGAGGCGTACTGCACGGAGGTCCGCACCGGCGCGTTCCCGACCGCCGAGCACAGCTTCCGGTGAGGTATGACGTGATTGTGCTCGCGCTTCGAACGCAGCCGGTGAGTCAAGTGGCGTTCGCGCCGATCGGGTCATTGCTGGCCATCGGGTATGATTTTCGATGGATCAGCGTGTGGGATTGTGCAACACAGACGCTACTTTGCGAAGTCGAAACCGTCACTGGATTCAGTCCTGCTTGGATGTCCTTTGGGTTTGCTCCCTCTCAACAGATCATCCTTTACCCAGACGACATGGGTGATGGGTGTGAGGTGATCGAGTTCGATCCCATTTCACAAGACATCGACAGCCTCGGCCGCGGATCCGGAATCGGTTGGGCTGAAGGCCTACTCATGACGCGGGACCAGAAGTATTTGCTCGTTCATGACAGCGGCTCCTCACAATTTCACCTCTTCAATCTGACGAGGAAAACGAAATCACCCGTTTGGAGCTTGCCCGTGTACTCCACTACCACGCGCGGCATCCGCGTCCGCATGGAGTTTCTCCCCGGGGAGGACCGGTTTTTCGTGACCGAGAACCACGGGAACACCCGGACGCGGGTGTCGGTGCGGGCGCTGGAAACGGGGGAACTCGTGGCCGCGGCGCGGTTCCCACAGCGCGAGACGCTTGGTCTGGCCGTCTCTCCGGACGGCGAGCGCGCCGTCGTTGTGTCGGAGATGTCGTTGTTCGTGTACGATCCCTCCAACCTTAAGGCCGCACCGCGGAAGGTGAAGAACGACAATCGAAAGCACTTCACGGGCATCGCGTTTCACCCCTCCGGGCGGTATCTTGCGGCGACGAGCAACGACAAGACGGTGAAACTGTACGACACCGAGTCGTGGCAGGTGGCGAAGACGTACACCTGGGACATCGGGCGCATGCGGAGCGTCGCGTTCAGTCCCGATGGCACCCTCGCGGCCGCGGGTAGCGACACGGGCAAGGTCGTCGTGTGGGACGTGGACGTGTGAGCCGAACACACCTTCCGGTGAGGTGAACGGTGATTGTGCTCAACGTGGCGAAGAAGGCCGACATCACGCATGTGTCGTTCTTCAGTGCGACGCAGGTGCTGCTGACGGCGGTGACGAAAGAACCGCACCGCCACCGATCCAGTCGATCGCTCTGGGACGTAACCACCACGGCTCGTGTGCCGCCGGCGATTCCGACGTTCTCGGCGCACAGCTTCGGGGAACTCCGCTCCGGCGAGTGGTGCATCGGGGCCGCGACCCAGAACGGGCTGGCGGCGCACCACCCGGCGACGGGCAGAACCGTCGTGGAGCCGACCGACACAAAGCCCACGCACATCACGCTGACCCCCGACGGGCGCACGGTCCTCTTCTGCTGGTCGCTCGGGCAGCGCCCCTCGCAGAACGGATTCGCGAGTCGATCGTGGTCGCCGGAGGCAGAAGCATTCGGGGCCGGCTTCCGGGTTGCCACCGTCGTTTCCGACGACAACGCCCTGCAGACGTACCGGTGCGAAGCACTCCTCCCTCTGCCAGACGGCAACCGATTCGTGACCGTTGAATGGAACTGGGTCTTTTTGCCGAAGCTGGTCGTTCGGTCGGTTTCCACCGGCGAGGCTCTCGCGGCCGCGTCAATCGCCGGACGCGAAGCGCCGTCGGTCGGGGTCGCGCCCGACGGCTCTCGCGTGGTCGTCGCGGTCCTCAAATCCCTCTACGTCTTCTCCGCCGACGACCTTGAGCAGGAACGCCACATCAAGAACGACGGCCGAAAGCACTTCACAGGCATCGCGTTCCACCCGTCGGGGCGGTATCTCGCGGCGACGAGCAACGACCAGACGGTGAAGCTGTACGACACCGAATCGTGGCAGGTGGCGAAGACGTACACATGGGACGTGGGGCGGATGCGGAGCGTCGCGTTTTCGCCCGACGGCACCCTCGCGGCCGCCGGCAGCGACACGGGCAAGGTCGTCGTCTGGGACGTGGACGTGTGACGCCGGTCACTTCCCGGCGGGCTTCACGGTGGTCGGCCCCGGAACGATCGCGGGCAGTTCGTACAGCACCCGCGTCGGCTCGCCGAACGTGCCCAGGTCCGGGCGGCGCACGAGGATCGGCGGCTCGATCGCGGTCGCGGGGGGCGGCGTCCACTTCGGCGACCGCTTGGCGATCGGCGGCTCGGTCGGCAGGCTCGGCCGCTGCGGGAGCGAGAGCAGGCGGCGCGGCGAGTTCAAGCCGTCGAGCGGCAGCGCCGCCGACAGTCGCGGCCCGCCGGGCGGTGCCACCCGCTGCGGCACCGGAACCGAGGTCACCCCGGGGAGGCCCGACGCCGGCACCGTGGCGACCGTTGTGCGGAGCGCCGTCGGCATCGGGGCGACGGCACGCACCGCCCGCGGCCGCAGCGGCGCGGCGATCGGCGGCTCCGCGGTCTGCGACGACGCGGTTTCGACGCTCTTGGCGCTGCGGTAGCCGTTCAGGTGGTAGTCCCACAGCGCCTGCTTCGCGGCGGTGCGGACGGTCGGGTCCGGGTCGGTTTCGGCCACCTTCTCCAGCGCCGAGCCGGCGAGCGGGAACGTCGTCTTGAACTTGCCGATCACCTCCGCGGCCGCCGCCCGCACCGCCGCCGCGTCCTTCTTCAGCGCCGCGAGCAGCGCCGGGATCACGTCCGGGTGCGCCCGCGGGTCGGCGTCGGCGAGTTCGGCGACGGCCGACTTGCACCGCTTCTCGTCGGTCTCGGTGCGGAGCAGGTCGGCGAGGTACCGGACGCGGGTCGGGTCCGGGCGCTTGCGGCCGAACAGCGCGGGCACGTCGACGGCGTGCGCCGCGGCCGGGACCGTGCAGAACAGGAGTGCGATCAGGATGGTGCGGGTGCCGGGCACGGGTGCGCTCCGAGATTCGGCCGCGGTCGCGCGGGACCGGGGCTCTCGGAACGTGTGATCGACTGCGTGAAGTGGGTCGGGTGCGGGAACCCGGCCGCAAACCGGGTGCGGCGGGCCGCGGCGAGGCGCACGACCGGCACGGCAGCCCGAACCGATCCGGCCGCCCCGCCCGTGCGACCCGCGGGACCGTCAGAACCCGCCGGGGCCGCCCGTGCCGGGCCGGCTGCCGCCGAGTAGCGTCGCCTTTTCTTCCTTGGCCGGGGCGAGCGGCTTGCGGTACCCGGCCTTGTCCGGCTCGTTGTACCGGGCCTCGTTGGGCGGCTCGGTGTACGCCTCGGACACCTTGGGTTGCATCTGGTACTTGTCCTTGGCACAGCCGAGGCACAGCACCACCATCCCCGTAAACAGACATACCGCCCGCAGCGCGTCCCGCATGGCCGACCCCGCCGCCCGAGTTAGTAGTGGAAGCGGCCGGCTGATACCGGCCGCCGGGCGGGGGTGCAAGACGAGATTCGAGCCACGGATGGACACGGATCCGACAGGTGCCCGGAGCTGCACGATCAAAGAGATGAAGTCACGATCCGAACAGAACAGTGATTTCAAACCCGGTCCTCGGTCTTCATCGTGCGTGATCGGGTTTTTGTTCGTGCGGCTCTCTTCTCTCTGATCCGTGTTTCATCCGTGGCTCACTCTTCGCGTCACTTGCCGGCCTTGGCGGCGGCGAACTTGGCCTCGACGGCCTTCCAGTTCACCGTGTTCCACCACGCGTCGAGGTACGCGGCGCGGAGGTTCTGGTACTTCAGGTAGTAGGCGTGCTCCCACACGTCGACGCCGAGCACCGGCACGAGGCCGTCCATCAGCGGGCTGTCCTGGTTCGGCTTCTTGACCGCCTCGAGCTTGCCCGAGGTCGGGTTGTACACGACCCAGCTCCACCCGCTGCCGAACTGCGTCAGGCCGTTGTTCTTCACCGTGTCCTTGAGCTTGGCGAAGTCGCCGAACGCCTCCTTGATGGCGTCCGCGACGGCCCCGGTCGGCTCGCCGCCGCCGTTCGGCCCCATGATCTCCCAGAACAGCGCGTGGTTGTGGTGCCCGCCGCCGTTGTTGATGACCGCCTGCTTCACCGCCGCCGGCACCTTGCTGACGTCCCGGAGCAGCGCGACGATGTCGAGGTTCGCGACGTCCGGGGCCGACTCGAGCGCCTTGTTGAGGTTGTCGACGTAGGCCTTGTGGTGCTTCTGGGAGTGGATCTCCATCGTCTTCGCGTCGATGTGCGGTTCGAGCGCGTCGAAGGCGTAGGGCAGGGCCGGAAGGGTGTGCGGCATGTGCGAGACTCCTGTTGGGGGAAGGTGCGGGCCGCGGGCGCCCGCCGCCGGACGCTCATTAGTGTAGCGAGGAGAGCGCCGCGGGGCGGGGCCGCGGCCCGGAACCGGCAAGGCCGGTGATCGGCCGGCCCGATGGGCGGCGTCAGTAGTCGAACGCGACGCCGACGCCGAACCAGCTCTCGCGGGTCGTGTAGAACTGGCCGTACGGCGCGTGCCCCGAGTAGTACTGCCCGAACACCCGGGCCTCGCCGAACCGCCGCGTGCCGTCCCGCCAGATCCACCCGACCTGCAGTGAGAAGTCGAGGTCGTACCCGGTCGAGCCGTCGAACCGCGAGTTCGTCGCCACGAACGGCTGGCCCGTGGGCCCTGTGCAGCGCCGGCGGACCCACTCGGTGCCGACGTCGAACCGGAACGGGGACGGGTCGCCGGGGATGTTCTCGTACGCCGCCCACGCGACCTCGCCGTACACCCGCCACCGGTTGTCGAACAGGAACCGGCCCACGCCGAACACGATCTCGTCCTTGACGTAGTCGATCGGCTGCTGCCCGGTGCGCTGCTGGATCTCGTCGCCGAGGTGCGAGCTGAGGTGCTCGTACCCGACCTTCCACTGCCACGGGCCGCGGGCGAACGTGACCGGGAACCCGAACCGGTAGTCGGTGTCCACGAGGAAGTCGCGCTGCGAGAACCGCGACGTGACGACAGCGAAGAAGTCGGCCTGCACCGCGGTCTTCCACCCCGCCGGCTCGCTGCGGAGCAGCCCGATCGTCGTGCCGATCGACGTGTCGATGGTCTGCTGCGTGGTCCCGTTCGACAGCGTGGTCGGCATGACCAGGAACCGCGGCTCGCGCGGCATCGCCTTCGGCGGCTCCCACAGTAGGGTCCGTGGCAGGCCGGTGTAGATGCCGCCGTCGCGGGTCTCGACCCGGAACGGGTCTTCGCCGCGCTGCGGGGCCGGGGGCACGCCGGGAATGACGGGCGGGGGCGGCTGGAACCCCGGCGGCGGCCCGACCTCGGGAACGAGGCCACCGAGATCGGGCGGCGGCTGGCGGAAGCTGGTGCGGGTAGCGTCGGCGGCGACCGGCGCGAGCAACCGCCCGGCCCGCGGCTGGGCTGTCGGTGCCTGTGGCGCGAGTTCGGCCGCGGAATCGACTGGGTAGCCCTGAACCTGTGCAGCGGCCGGGTTGATCGCAAGAACGGTGACCGCCGCGGCAATCAGCCACCGCACGCGAGCGAGAGGAGTTCGTGCGATCAACGCCGCTCCCCGGGCCGGGCGTGCTAGGACTTCACGGTATCGGGGAGTATCGGCACTGAACGCAGCGTGGCTTGAGGGAAGAACCGGCAGAACCGCGACAAGTTACCGCCCCTTCGCGTGCGGCGGCGGGGCAACCGGGAGAGCCGACCGTGCGGGTATTACGCTCACCCGCGGGGCGGGTGCAACGTCGACTTCCACAACCGGCTTGGGAGCCGGCCTGACGTGCGGGACCGGGGCGACCGCGACCTCAACAACCGGCACGGGGGCCGGCTTGAGGTGCGGGACCGGGGCCACCGCGAGTTCGGTCGGGTGCGGCTTCGGGTCGGTCTTCACCAGGTCGCGGACGCGGGCCAGCGTCGCGTCGTACTCGAAGTACCGCTTCGGCGCGTCGGGGTGCCGCAGCATCACTTCGAGCGAGCAGTTCGCCTTGCCCGCGTGCGACACGAGCGCCGCGTGCTTCGCGTCCACCGCGAACGAGAACGCGGTCTTGCCCGCGGTCGCCGGGGCCGCTTCGAGGACGTGAACGTCCGGCAGGAGCGTGAACACCTCGCGCCGCGAGCCGTCGATGTGGATCGCGATGAGGTCGACGCGGCACCCGGGGCCGACGAACGCGTTCTGGAGCCCGTCCGACACGGGCACGGTGACGACCTCCATTCCCGGCGCGAGGGCGACGTGAGCCGCGGGCTTCACGTCGGCGGCCGCGAACGGTTCGCCCCGACGGGCCGGGCGGTACAGCCGCTTGTCGAGCAACTCCTTCTTGCTCCGCACCGCGTCTTTCGGCACGTCGGCCTTCGGAACCCGGGCGGTGGTCGTGAGGGCGTCGATGTTGTCGCGGGTGAAGGGCGTACCGAGTTGGAGGTCGCGGGCGGCCACGACAACTTCAACGGTCTTGCCGCCGCGGGGCGTGCCGGGTGCGAACACCTCGACGGCGCAGGCGGCGGCCGCCCCCGCGAGGACGAACGCGACGGCGAGGGCGACCGGGTTCCGTGCGAGGAACCCGCTGGGAGGGGCGGACATCGTGCCGGTCTCCGGTGAGTGCGATACGCGATTCTAGCTCACGGAACGGCCCGCGGGAACGGGGCAACTTCCGGCTCGGCGTCCTGCCGCCTCTTCAACTCCTTCAACCGGGCCAACGTCGCGTCATAGTCCCGCGCCGATTGCTGATCGCCGGGGCGATGCAGGACGACAGTGAAGTCGCAGTTCAGTTGGTGCGCGAGGGCGACGAGTAGGGCCTGCTTCTGGTTCACGGGGAATGAGAGCATCGAACGGTCTTGCGTCAGGTCAATGCGGAGAGGGAGCTCCTGAACCCCGTCGATGGCGAGTGCGTGGACATCCGTCACCAGTGTGAACACGTGACGCTCGGTCCATTCCGAGTAACTGGCGATGAAATCGACTCGTGAGCCGGGACGGACCCCCTCCGCGACAGCAGCCTTGGTGGGTACGGGGAGCGACATGATGTCGTCGCCCCCAAAAAATACTCTCGGCTCTGTTTTGAGGTCGGAGGGGACAAGCCACTCCCCGCGGTGCGCGGCCCGCGTCAGGCGCTTGTCGACCAACTCGGCCCGACTCGCGACGAGCGTTGTGCCTTCTGGCAGGGACGCTACCGGCATGGCCTTGACCGCCGTGAGTTGCTCCACGTTGCCGGAGCGGAACACCGTCCCGACCCGGAGTTCCGCGGTTGCCACCACGACGTCAACCGCCTCGATCTGCGGCGGGGCCGGGGGCGGCTCGCGGGTCGCCTTCACCCCCAGAACAACGACGGCGGGGACTAGCACGCCCAGCGCGACGGCCAGCACGACGAGCGCGGCGGTCTTGCGAGCGGACCCACAGCACGACGCGGACATTGCGGGCCTCCGTCGCGGACAAGGGAGAGGTGAGCCGCCATCATACAGGCAGTTGAGTGTCGGCGTAGCGTTCCTGGGCGAGCGTGGGGTGTGAATACGAATGCAGCCGCGGAGCGGCGACCGAGGGTAGCCAGGGGTGCGGCTCGCTGTGCGAGCAAACCCCTGGTCCGGGGCCATGCGAGGGTGCCTGTCGCCCCTCCGGGGCTGCGTTCCTATTGCGCCGGGGACCAGGGGTTGAGCTCGAAGACTCGCTCCACCCCTGGCTACCGTCGGTCGCCGCTCCGCGGCTGATAGGATTCGACTACGCCGTCGCACTCGCGGCCACACGCGACCGCCACCGCAGCACCTCGCCCGCGATCAGCACCGGCGACGTGCCCAGGATGATGACCGCCCAGTCGAGCACGCTCAGCGGGGTCGTGCGGAACACGTCGCCTCCGAACTGCACCAGCGCGACCTGTCCGACGAGGATCACCGCGGCGATGAGCAGGAACGCCTTGTTCTGGAACAGCCCGACGAGCGCCGACCGGTTCGTGCCCAGGCACCGCGCGTTGAACAGGTTCCAGAACTGCAACAGCACGAACGCCGAGAAGAACGTCGTCAGCGAGTGCAGGTAGTCCGGCGAGTTCGGGTCGCGCATCCCCGGCAGCGCGAACAGCAGCCCGATCAGCAGCCCCAGGAACACCCCGCCGACGCCGAACACCAGCCGCGCCATGTGCGGGGTCACGATGAAGGCGTCCGGGTGCCGCGGCTTGCGGTCCAGCACCCCCGCGTACGGCGCCTCGGTCGCCAGCGCCAGCGCCGCGAACGTGTCCATGATGAGGTTCACCCAGAGCATCTGCATGACGGTCAGCGGCATGTTGACGCCGACGAACGGCCCGAGCAGCGCGATGCCGAGCGCGACGACGTTGATGGTGAGCTGGAACACGATGAACCGCTGGATGTTCTCGTACAGCGCCCGGCCCCACCGGACCGCGTTCACGATGCTCCCGAACGAGTCGTCGAGGAGCACGATGTCGGCCGCCTCCTTCGCCACCGCGGTGCCGGTCTTGCCCATCGCCAGGCCGACCTTCGCGTAGTTCAGCGCCGGGGCGTCGTTGGTGCCGTCGCCGGTTACCGCGACCACCTCGCGCTGGTCCTGGAGCAGCCGCACCAGCCGGAGCTTGTCCATCGGCCGGGCGCGAGCGAGGATCTTCAACTTGTGAACGGCCGCGGCCGCCTCCGCGTCGCTCATCGCGCCGAACTGCGGGCCGGTGAGTTCCGAGCCCTCCTCCGGCGCGTCGCCGATCAGCCCGATCTGCCGGCCGATCTCGCGGGCCGTGTTCGGGGTGTCGCCGGTCACGATCTTGACGCCGATCCCGGCCCGGCGGCACGCGGCCACCGCCGCGGGCACCTCGGGGCGGACCGGGTCCACGATCCCCGCGTACCCGAGCCACGTGAGGCCGGTCGCGAGCGACACGGGGTCGGCGGTCGGGTCGGGCACCTCGCGGTACGCCAGGCCGATGGTCCGCATCGCGCGGCCCTGGAGTTCGGCGAGCCCCGCCAGCGCGCTCGCCTTGTCGTCGGCGGTGAACGGCACCACGCCGGCGGGCGTCAGCACCGTGTCGCACCGGTCCATCACGATCTCGGGCGCGCCCTTGACGTGCAGCACCTTCCGGCCGGTCGCGTCGGTCCCGGCGGTCGCCATGAACTTCCGCTCGGTCGAGAACGGGAGCTGGTTCCCGACCGCGAACAGGGTGCGGGCCGCGAGGTAGTTCACGCCCTGCACGTCGAGCCACAGGAGCAGCGCGCCCTCGGTCGGGTTGCCGAGCGGCTTCACCACGCCGCCCTCGCGCGAGAGTTGCGCCGTGGTGTTCACCGCGAACGCATCGACCACCAGCGGCGGCAGCGCCGGGGTGCCGGCGGGGAACGTCGGGATGCGGACCTCGGCGACGGTCATCTGGTTGAGCGTGAGCGTGCCGGTCTTGTCGGAGCAGATGACGGTCGCGGCCCCGATCGTCTCGCACGCGTGCATCTTCCGCACGAGCGTGTTCTGCGCGGTCATCTTCCGCATGCTGTACGCGAGGCTCAGGGTCACGCTCATCGCGAGCCCCTCGGGCACGGCGACGACGATGATGACGACCGCGATCATGAAGTAGTTCAGGATCGCGGTGCCCGCGGCGGTCGGGAGCCAGTCGGCCGGCGCGTGCGGGATCCACCCCATGACGTACCCGAGCCCGAGCCCGCCGGCGAACACGATGGCCCCGGCCCCGAGCGCCTGCCCCCAGCGGCCCACGGTGTCCTCGGCGAGCCACCCGGGCGGGTCGAGGTCCCGGCTGCGGACACACGCCAGCACGCCCTCCCACATGATCTTCAGCCACACCCGGACCAGCGCGACGCCCAGGCCCGCGAACAGGACCGCGACGAACGCCCACTGGTCGCCGCGGAGCGCGATCTCGCCGTTGGCGGCCCCCCGCAGCACCAGCGCGAAGAACGTCGCGGCGGCGATGCCGAGGCCGACGATGCCGATGATCTTGCTGAGCCGCTCGAGCTGCTCGTTCAGCGGGGTCGTCTCGCCCGAGTCCTCGGCGGCGGCGCGGGCGGTCTTGCCGATCTCGGTGCCGTCGCCCACGGCCGTCACGACCACGGTGCCGTGCCCGTCGGCGACCATCGACCCGCGGGTGACGCGGTGCGGCGGGTAGGCGTGCTCCTTGCCCGCGTGGTCGGCCGCGTGCTTCGCCGGCCGCTTGGTGACGGGGACCGACTCGCCGGTGAGCTTCGACTCGTCCACGAGCAGCGACACGGCCTCGACCACCTCGCCGTCGCACGGGGTCTCCTCGCCGGTCTCGATGAGGAGCACGTCGCCGACGACCACGTCGCGCCGCGGGACCGTGGTGTACGCGCCGCCGCGGACCGCCTTCACCGGGGTGTCGTCGTTCACCTGGTTGAGGATGTCGAACTCGCGGTTCGCCTTGAACTCGTTGAGGAACGCGAGGGTGGTGGCGAGGAGGATCGCGACGACGATCGCGAGCCCCTCGATGTACTCGCCCTTGTACGCGCCGACGGCGATCTGGATCGCGGCCGCGATGATGAGGATGCGGATGACGGGGTCTTCGAACTTCGACAGCCACTGCTTCCACCACGGGTCGCGCTCGGGCGGGGTGAGCACGTTCGCGCCGTGGGTCGCGCGGCTCTTCTCGACCTCGGCGGGCGACAGGCCCGGGAACGGCAGCGTGGTCGGAGGGGGTGCGGGTGCGGCCATGCGGGTGGTCAACTCCGGGAGTCGGGCGGCGGCGGCAGAGAGAAGTGTATTAATCCGCAGACTGCGCAGATGGACACTGGCGCGGGGACGGAGGGGGCCGTGATGGAGCCGCGGAGCGGCGACCGAGGGCAGCCAGGGGTGCGGCTCGCTGTGCGAGCAAACCCCTGGTCCGGGGCCGGGGACCAGGGGTTGCGCTCGGAGACTCGTTCCACCCCCGGCTACCGTCGGTCGTCCCTCCGGGACTGCGAAACACTCCTCTACCCTCTCCGGCCGACGGCATCACTCCCCGCGGCCGAGGCGGACCCGCATCCGCTGGCCGACGAGCAGGGACGTCGTGTCGCCGTCGATGCCGACGACGCACTCGACGGTGCGGACGTCGTTCACCTCGCCGGGCTCCAGCAGCAGCGACCGCTTCCGCGCGATGACGTGGCCGACCCGCAGCACCTTCCCGGTCCACGTCGGCGAGTCGGACCGGGCGTCGTCGCGGATCGTCGCCCTCATCCCGACCTTCACCCGGCCGAGGAACTCCTGCTCCAACTCGGCCCACACGACGAGCGGCGCGTCGGGCCGGAACACGATCGCCGGCAGCGGCGTGCCCGGCGCGACGGCCCTGCCCACCGACGTCTGCACCCGCAACACGGTGCCCGCGGTCGGGGCCAGCAGCACGCAGTCCTCGAGCGCCTTGCGGGCCTGCCGCAGTGCGATGTCGGCCGCGGCCCGCTTCACCGCGGCCCCGCGGACCTTGAGCGACGGGTCGGCGAGCTTCAGCTCCTCCAGCCGCGACTTCTCGACCCCTTCGAGCTGTTCGAGCTGCTTCACCTCGGACTCGGCGACGATCAGTTCCACGGCGGTGACCGTGCCGAACGTCTTGGCCATCTTCTTCTCGTCGTACACGCGGCGGGCGACGGCGACGCGGTCGGCGGCGGCGGCGACCGCGGCCTCCTGCGCGGCCCGGCGGATCGGGAGCTGCTTCTGTTCGAGCGTCGCGGCGTCGACCTCGATGTCGGCGGCCTTGACCGCACTCAGCGCCTCTTCCTCCTTGAGCTTCAACTGCGCGTCGTCGAGCCGCAGGAGGGGCTCGTTCGCCCCGACGTGCTGCCCCTCGGCCGCGAGCACCGCGACGACCCGCCCGGGGATGCGGGCGTCGAGGTCGGTGGTGCGGTCGAGCCCGTCCACGCGGCCGAGGCACACGACGTCGAGGTCCGCGAGCGCGGTCGCGCCCCCGGGCGGGTGGTCGGCCTTCCGCTGGTTCTGCCACCACGTCACGCCCGCGATGGACGCCACGACGAGCAGGAACAGCAGCACGACGCCGACGCCGGGGTAGCGGCGCTCCGGGGCCTCGGTCTCGGTCATGGGAGCCTCCCGGGATCAACCTCGGTCCGGTGGCACAGGCCTCTGGCCTGTGAGCGCCTTCACAGGCCAGAGGCCTGTGCCACTATCAAGTCAGCCGCCGCTCGGACCACCTCGGCGTCGCGCTCACCGCAGGTTGTGCGCCGGGTCCACGTTCTGGAACGACCGCAGGGCCGCGAGCCCCGAGCCGAGCGACATCAGCATCGTGATGGTCGCCGACGCGGTCAGGATCAGCGGGTGCAGGCGGACGGCCGTGCCCAGCGCGCCGGCGGCCTCGGCCATCAGCACCACGATCGGCGCGGCGACCAGGATGCCGAACAGCCCGACCCAGAACGACTGCAGCACCACGCTCGCCTTGAGCCGCCACCGCGGGATGCCCATCGCCCGGAGCGTCGAGAACTCCCGCTGGCTGGCCGCGGTCGCCGCGTACAGCGTCTGGCTCGTCACCACCCCGCCGACGAGGAGCCCGAGCAGCGCCGTGAACCCGACGGTGATGCCGGCCTTGGTCGTGAACAGCCAGTGCATCCGCGACCGGAGCGAGAAGTCGGCCGAGGTGATGGCGGTCAGTTGCGGGTAGCTCGCCATCCGCTCGGCCACGGCGGCCGCCGCCGCCGGGGACGCGGTCCGGGCGACGAAGTACGTCACCTCGTCGGTCCGGTACCCCAGCGCCAGCCGGGCCGTGTCGAACGAGCAGAACACGTACGGCCCGCCCAGGCTCTTGTACCCCGCCACCAGCCCGACCACCCGGAACCGGTTCCCGAAGATCTCGACCACGTCGCCCACGCCGGTGATGCCGAGCCGGCCCAGTTCCGACTCGTCCACCGCGACCGCCCCGAGGACCGACAGCTTGGCGAGCAGGTCCGGGTCGGTCCGCACGGCCTCGGCCGCGGCCAGCGAGTTCGCGTCGAGCCGGCTCCCGACGACGGTGCACACTTCCGACACGGTGTTCTGGGCGGTGGCCCCGGGGCGGGTCCACAGGGCGAACCCGACGACGGCCGGCTCGACCCGCTCGACCTCGGGCTGCGACGCGACCCGGACCACCCACCGCTCGGGGATCGGCCGGCCCAGGTCCACGCTGCGGACCCCGGGGAACCCGACCCACAGGTCGGCCGTGGCGCGGTCCACGGGGAGCGACATCATGGAAATGAGCCCGAGCACCAGCCCCCCCTGGACGGTGATGAGCACCGCCGAGAACGCGACCGCGAGGATCGCCGGGAGGAACCGCTGCCGCTCGTACCAGATGGTTGAGAGGGAGTAGCCCACGGGCCCATTGTCTCAGGCCGCGGGGGCCGGGCCAACACCGGCCCCGGGGGAACCCGCGAATCGCCGCCGCCCCGCCGCGCGAACCGCCAAAGGCGGTACCGCCGGCCGCACCCGCGGTTGACCGGCGGCCCGCCGCGGCGGATGATTGCGGGGTGCGCGTCAGAAACAGGTCGCCCCGTTCCCGTGTTACCCCCGCACGCACCCGGACGCGAAACGGCGAGGCGCTCATGATGCCGCCCGACTGGAGACCGCCGACCCTCACCACGCCCCGGCTCGCCCTGCGCCCGTTCACGGACGACGACGCCCGGCCCCTGTTCGAGCACGCCCGGAACCCGAACGTCACTCGGTTCACGCTCTGGGACCACCACCGGACCGTCGGCGAGACCGTCGCGTTCGTCCGCGACTATGCCCGGCTCCGGTACCGCGAGGGGATGGCCGAGCCGTACGCGATCACCGTGCGGCCGGGCACCGAGCCGGTCGGCGCGTGCGGGTGCTTCTGGGCCGCCGAGCCGCACCAGACGATGGAACTCGGGTACTGGGTCGCGGAGCCGTTCTGGGGCCGCGGGTACGCCGCCGAGGCGAGCGCCGCCGTGCTGCGGCACGCCTTCAAGAGCTACCAGCCCGAGCGGATGCAGGCCCGGGTGATCGCCGGGAACTTCGCCAGCGTGCGGGTGCTGGAGAAGCTCAACTTCCGGTACGAGGGCACGCTCCGGGCCTCGCTCCTGCGGCGCTCGCGGTTCGAGGACGTGATGATGTTCTCGCTGCTCCGCGCCGAGTGGGCCGTCGGCGAGTTGACCCGGGGGGCGTGACACCACGCCCGACTGATCCGCGGTCACTTCGTGAGCCGGCCGGGGTGCGACCGGCTCCCGTTCGCAACTACCAGACCCGGCGGCGTCCGTGCCGTTAAAAATGATTCCGGACGACTCTGACACCCCTCCTCCGGAACCATTTCACATGTCCGTAATAATGATCGTCATAGAGTACCGAAGCTGTTTGGAGGTAGTCGATTACGGACGAATTATTGCGTGGCGCTTGCGCCGGAATGATGCGACAAATACTCCCCGGCGCGAATTTTAGCCACACTCACGCCATACATGAACAAAAGTACACTTCGGCGCGATGGTTCCGGAGTCTCTGACGCAGTAGCCGACGACAATCCGCACGTGAAACATCTGGTCCGAGCCCGAGCGCCGAGCGAGGGGCGAGCGTGAACCCTCGCTCGCCCCTCGGGCTCGGACCAGTCCACGTTCGCCCCTCGCTCGGCGCTCGGGCTCGGATCAGATGATCCACACGGCTCGGTGTCACTTCACCAGTTCGGGCAGGTAGCGGACCGGCAAGGTGCCGTGACTCAGCACCGCCTCGTGGAACTTGCCCAGGTCGAACTTGTCGCCGCGGGCGCGCGACACCTCCTGCCGGAGCTTGTAGAACGCGGTGCGGCCCACGAAGTACGTCGAGAGCTGCGTGCTGCTCTGCTTGGCCCGCGACACCTTCCCGAGCGCCTCGGCCTCGGTCTGGAACCCGCGCTCCATCAGCATCTTCTTCGCCTCGGTGTCGCCGAGCTGGGTGCAGTGCATCTTGTGGTCGAGGATCGCGTTGAGCACCGCCCGCTGGTAGAACTTCAGCTGGTGCAGCCGCAGCGAGAGGTCGCCGCCGCCGTACCCCTGGTCGAGCATCATCTGCTCGGTGTACACCGCCCACCCCTCGGCGAACGTGCCGGACGAGAGCACCTTCCGCACCAGCGACGGGTTCCGGTTCGAGTACGCGAGCTGGACGTAGTGCCCCGGGTACGCCTCGTGGATGGTGAGCACCTGGAGCATCGCCGCGTTGTACTCGCGGAGCAGCGCCTCGACCCGCTCGGCCCCCCAGTCGGCCGGGGGCGGGGCGATGGCGTAGTAACTGTCGGCCTTCGGGTCGAGCGGCGGGGCCGGGTTCAGGTACGCGAGCGAGAACCCGCGCTGGAACTCGGGCATCTCCACGATCTTGCACGTGTCCGGGTCGGGGAGCGTGAGGATCTTTTTGTCGCGGATGAACGCCTTGATGTTCGCCACCGTCTTGCGGGCGTCGGAGACCAGGTCCCCGGGCTTGCCGTGGTCCTTGCCGAGTTCGTCGAGTACGGCCTGGATCGCGGCGCGGCGGCCGGTCGCGTCGTCGGGCGGCACCGGCTTGCCGGGGAACACCCTCGCCCAGAGCTGCTTGGCGACGTACCACATCTCGCGCTCGACGCGGTCGGCCTCGTCCTCGGCGAGCTTGAGCACCTGGTCGGCGGTCAGCCCGGCGTCGAGTTCGAGTTCGAGCTTCTTGCCGAACTTCTCCTTGCCCAGCCGCCACTCGCCGTTCGACTTGGGCAGCAGCTCCGTTTCGAGGTACGTCTGGTAGTTCCGCAGCGCCGTGACCGCGGCCCGGCACGGGGCCGCGAGCGGCTCGCTGCCCGGGGTCTCGCCGGCGACGGTGTAGATCTCCTTCTCGAAGAACGCGATCGCCCCGAGGTTCCGCTTGATGGCGACCTGCGTGAGCTCCTTCGGCGGGTTCTTGAGGCTCGCCTTCGCCGCCGCGAGCACCTTCGGGACCTGCGCGACCCGCTTCGCCGCGTTGGCGACGTTCCGCTCGCGGGGGAGGGTCGACTGCGTGAGCAGGAGGAACACGCCGTCGGAGACGTACTCGCCGTACACCCGGGGGTCGAACGTGAACCGGTTGTCGTTCTCGGCCGACCACACGGCGTAGTTCAGGCTGTGGGTCCAGATGTCGAGGTCGATCTGCGCGCCGCGGCTGAGTTCGTCGCGTTCGAGCGACTTCGGGAGCCGGGCGAGCCAGGTGCGGGTGCGGTCGAGGTCCTTCGCACGGGCCGCGGGCGACAGGTCGTCGATGCGGTCGTCGTACTCGTGGTTCCCCTGCTGCGTGGCGTACAGCGGGTGCGCCTCGAACTCCTCGGCGAGCCACGCCAGGAACAGCTTCTTGAGGACCTCGTCCTCCTTGACCGGCTCGGGCGGCTTCTGCTGCGCGGCCGGCGTGGGGTCGGGGAGCGCCATCAGTGCGGCTCCGAGGAGCAGAACGGGGGTCGCGGTGCGAAGCATGGGGGTTCCTGAATCTTCAGCCCGGAGGGCCGTGACAACATCGCCCGGGACAGCGCCCCGGGTTCGGAGTGATTCGTAGCCGGTCCCGCAGGGGGACGGTGACCGGCTCCCGGTTGCTGGTGGCGACGGGGTGCATCGCGCTTCGGGCCAGGGGGCCGGCGGTGCCCGCTCCCCCGGCACGCGGCACCTCACCCCGCGTCGGCGTCGCCGAACAGCGTCGGGCCGGTGATCTGCGGCTTCAGCTTGTGCCGGCGCCGCGGCGCGGCCTCGGGCGGCAGCACCACGTTCCCCTTCACGTCCTCGCGCTGCGGGGTCGGCAGTTCGTGCCGCGACTCCAGTGTGTCGAGCACCGCGGTCGCCCGCTTCAGCACCGCGTCCGGCACCCCGGCCAGCTTGGCGACGTGGATGCCGTAGCTCTTGTCCGCGTTCCCCGGCGCGATCTTGTGCAGGAAGATCACCTCGTTGTCGAGTTCCTGCACCTGCACGTTGTAGTTCCGCAACTTCGGGAGCGACTCCGAGAGCTGCGCCAACTCGTGGTAGTGGGTCGCGAACAGCGCCCGGCACCCGACCGCGTCGTGCAGGAACTCGGTGATCGCCCACGCGAGCGACACGCCGTCGTAGGTGCTGGTGCCGCGGCCGATCTCGTCGAGGATCACGAGGCTCCGCGGGGTCGCGTTGTTCAGGATGTTCGCCGCCTCGGTCATCTCGACCATGAACGTCGACTGCCCGCGGCCGAGTTCGTCGCTCGCGCCGACCCGGGTGAAGATGCGGTCCGTCATCCCGATGGTCGCGGCCTTCGCGGGCACGAAGCTGCCGACGTGCGCCATCAGCGTGAGCAGCGCGACCTGCCGGATGAACGTCGACTTGCCGGCCATGTTCGGCCCGGTGATGAGCCAGAACGTGCCGGCGTCGGGGCCGAACGCGGTATCGTTCGGGACGAACGTGCCCGGGGGCAGGATCTGGTCGAGGACCGGGTGCCGGCCGCCGCGGACGTCGAGGACCGGGTCCGGCGACAGCACCGGGCGGACGTAGTTGCGGTCGGCGGCGAGTTCGGCGAGCGACGCGAGGAAGTCGGCCGCGGCCAGCACGTCGGCGGCGTTCAACAGGCGCGGCGTCTGGGCGGCGACCTGGTCGCGGATCGCGAGGAACAGTTGCAGCTCGAGCGCCTTGCTCTTGTCGTCGGCGCTGAGGACCTGCTCCTCGTACTCCTTGAGCACCGGCGTGATGTACCGCTCGGCGTTCTTGAGCGTCCCCTTGCGGACGTAGTCGGGCGGCACCTTCGAGGCGTTCGCGTGCGTCACCTCGATGTAGTACCCGGCCACCTGGTTGTAGTTGATCTTCAGGCTCGCGATCCCGGTGCGGGTGATCTCCTGCGCCTGGTACCGGGCGATCCAGTTCTTCCCCTCGGTCATGAGCGTGCGGAGTTCGTCGAGTTCCGCGTTGTACCCGGGGCGGATCACCCCGCCGTCCTTCGCGACGTACGGCGGGTCGTCGGTCAGCGCCTTGTCGAGCAACTCGCGGATGTCCGGGCACAGTTCGAGCCGCTTCTCCAGGTCTTGCAACAGCGCCGAGCGGCGGCCGGTGAGCTTGGCCTTCACCGCGGGGAGCATCCGCAGCGTGCGGGCGATCGCGGCCAGATCCTTGGGGTTCGCACGGGCCGTACTCACCCGCGTGGTGAGCCGCTGGATGTCGGCGCACGCTTCGAGCTGCTCGCGGAGCTGCCCGCGGAGCTTGTGATCCCTCAGCACTTCCTCGACGGCATCAAGGCGCGCGTCGATCGCGACGGGGTCCGTGAGCGGTGACAGCACGCTGTCGTGGAGGAGCCGCGCGCCCATCGGCGTGACGGTGCGGTCGAGGACCGACAGCAGCGAGCCGTCGCGCTGGTTGTCGCGCAGGGTCCGCGTGAGTTCGAGGCTGCGGCGCGTGACCTCGTCGAGCGCGAGCGTCGCCTCGGGACGGTGCGGCTTCAGCCTGCGGATGTGGGCGAGGCTCGCCTTGAGCGTCTCCTGCAAGTAGATGATGACGGCCCCGGCGGCGGTGACGCACGGCTGCTCGTCCTCGAACCCGAACCCGGTCATCGTGCCGACCTGGAAGTGCGTCCGCAGCGCGGCGGTCGCGGTCGACGGGTCGAACGTCCAGTCGGGGCGGGCGGTGCGGCTCTTCGGCAGGTGGACGCCGGCGGCGAGGGTGACGGCGGCCGCCGCGTGTTCGGCGATCAGGCACTCGGCGGCGTTGAGGCGGGCGAGTTCGTCGGGCAGCCGCGGGCCGGGCACGTCGGCGGCGGTGAAGCTGCCGGTCGAGAGGTCGGCCCACGCGACGCCGAACGTGTTCCCCTTCCCCGGCACGACGGCGACGAGGTGGTTCGGGGCGCGCGGGTCGAGGAGGCTGTCGTCGGTCACGGTGCCCGGGGTGACGATCCGGTTCACCTCGCGGTGGATGATCTTCTTCTTCGGGTCCGGCTCCTCCATCTGCTCGCACACGGCGACCCGGTGCCCGGCCCGGAGCAGGAGCCCGAGGTAGTGCTCGACCTTCACGACCGGCACGCCGGCCATCGGGATCGTGCCGTCGCGCTTGGTGAGGGTGAGCCCGAGCACCCGGTTGGCGAGGACCGCGTCGTCCTCGAACAGCTCGTAGAACTCGCCGTTGCGGAACAGGACCAGCATGCCCGGGTGCGCGGCCTTCGCGTCGTGGTACTGCTGCATCATGCGGGTCATGGCTACGCCCAGTTTCGAGTTTCGCGTTCGAGGTTCAACGTTGGGAACGCGCCGGCGCTCAACCAGACTGTATCGGTTCGCGGGCGGGAGGGGAATGAAAGAAGCCCGCGGGTGTGTCTTTGGATTGAGGCGAGCGGGGGACGTGAGTCCCCCGGTAAACGGCGAGTGATGGTTCTACCGGGGGACTCACGTCCCCCGCTCGCCAAGACTGCCAACATCCGCCCCTCAGCGGAGGAGGGTCGGATCGAGCCGCACGGCGCGGGTCCGGGCGTCGCGCCCGGCCTCGTGTTCGTCCAGGGCCGGCAAGACCTCCGACAACAGGAGCCAGGCTCGGGCGTGACCGGGCACCAACCGCACCGCCTCGCGTAGGTCGGCCACCGCCTCCGCCGGCCGACCCAACGCCTGCCAAACCGCCCCGCGGCGGAACCGGGCTTCTGCGTCCGCCGGGTTCGCCTCGACCGCGGCGGTCAGAGATGCCAGGGCGTCGCGCAACTCGCGCGGAACGCCGGAGGTGGCGAGAACCTGTGCCGCGGCCAGATCGAGGAGTTCCAGTTCTGGCAGCAGCGCCGCACAGAGGGTCCACATACGCACCTCCCCGCCCTGTTACAGGCCGACCAGTCGCGCCTCTCGGCTGAACAGGCCGATGACGAACCAGATCGCTTGACAGAGCCACATCAGTACGGCGAACGCCTTGATCCCTTCAGCGGTCCATGCCGTCGCCCGGACGTGGACGACCAGTCCGGCCAGGAACGAGCCCTCGAGCCAGTCGGCCCCGCCCCCGAACACCAGCCAGCCCCAGAACAGCGAGCACGCGAGGAACAGCGCGACCCACGCGAGTAAGCCCATCACTGCCTCCTTTGAGGCGCCCGCCCGCTCAGTTCACTTGACGGTGCGGCACCGTTGCGGATGGCCCCCGCAGAAGGTGTTCGTCGGCCTGCTCTCGTTATTACGCTCGGCCCGCCGAACTCAGAAATGATCTGCGCGAACCGACACGGAGGTCGCCGTCTGCTGCCGCAGGGGGGCGTGCCTTTGGACTAACGGGAGAAACGCAGTAGTAGGGCCGACTGTGCCGGCCGAAGCACTGCAAAGGGATCTGGTTACGGCCGGCACAGCCGGCCCTACATCGTGTTCTGTCCGGTGGTCCTAGACAGCTATGAGTCGGTGAAACCAACACCGCGGGCCGAGTCCTGTGCCACGTCTGGCAGCCCGCTCCAGGTAACCTCGCCCTTGATGAACACCGGCCCCTCGACCACCCGCACCCGCCCGTCGGCGCTGCCCGCCCGCCATCCCGGCGACGCATATACATCGGCCCACGCCTCGAACTCATCTGCGCTGTGGGGGCGTTCGGCCCGCAGTCGCTCGTGCCACTCCTCGCAGAAGGCGACGTACTTGCGGACCCGTTGCGGCATGTCGGGTGCCGGGCGGAACACGGCGTACCAAGTTCGGTCCGAATAAACCGCGCCCTCGGCGATGCCGACCACGTCTGTCCCGAAGTGTAGCTGGAGGTCCACCCCTGCCCTCTGCCGAACCCGGAACTACTCGGCGGCGGCTTCCTGGCGGTCCTTGTCGAGGAGCATGCTGACGACGTTGCCCTTGCCGTGGTACGCGACCTCGGTCATGAACCCGCGCATGAGGAGTAGGCCGCGGCCGCACGGGCGCTCGAGGTTCTCGATGGCGGTCGGGTCGGGCACGTCCTCGGGGTTGAACCCGTCGCCCTCGTCGGTCACCTGGATCTCGAACCGGCGGGGGGAGATGCGGTACGCGACGGACACCCGCTTGTCGGGGTCCATCTGGTTGCCGTGCTTGATGGCGTTGACGAGCGCCTCTTCGAGGGCGAGCTTGATCGAGAAGATGTCCCGCTCGGAGTAGGCCGACGACTGGAGCGCGGCCTCGATCTCCTCCTGGATGCGGCGGGCCTCGGCGAGATCGCTGGCGATGGTGACTTCGGCGGTGTGCTCGGGGCCCATGGTGACGCGCCGCGGGGTGCCGGGGTCGGAGGGGGGGTGCGGCCCGGGGTGCGGCCCCGGCCCGGGCCGGGACCGGTCAGAACATCTGCAGGCCGGCCTGCTCGTCGGGGGCGATGGTCAGGATGCGGTCGAGCTTGGTGATCTTGAACACGTCGAGGATGTCCTTGGCGATGTTAGTGAGGACCAACTTGCCCTGGACCGCCTGGAGCTTCCGGTGCAGCGTGATGAGCTTGCCCAGCGCGGCGCTCGACATGAACTCGACGTTGGCGAAGTTCAGCAGCACCTTGCGGCGGCCCAGTTCGTCGACGAGCCGGAACAGGTCGTCGCCGATCATCTGGATGTTCTGCTCGTCGAGGATCTTCTTGTCGACGAAGTTGACGACCGCGATATCCCCGATGTCCTCGACCTCGAGCCGACGCCGGCGGGCGGGTTGAGACGACATACCTACACCTTCCCCGAGCCCGGGGTGTTCGCGACAGAAGCTCTGGACCCGAACGGACTGGGAGTCCGGGAGCCGTGACCGAGCGGGTACCGAAAATCATTCTGGGTACGCCCCGACCTGTCAAGGGGGGGCACGCCGCATTTTATCACCGGACCGGCCCGCCCGCCAGTGCGCGGGCCGGTGAAAACGGTCGGACGGCGGGGTTCGTTCCAGTGGCAACGATCCGCCGACCCATGTTCGCCCTCACACGGGCCAGAGGCCCGTGCCACCGGACCCAGAACGAGCCGCCGCCGCCCGCGGCCCTTACCCCCCGCTCACGACGTTCATTGGTACGGTCACCGCACCGGCCGGGACCGTGCCGCCCCCGCGGGCGATCGCGTTGAGCGTCAGCGTCACGATGAACCACTCGTGGCTCCGCCCGACCGCCTCCAGCCCCCGCACCAGCGCCACGCTGTTCAGGTACGGGTTCGGGTTGATCTCCAGGACGTGGAACTCGCCGTCGGCGTCCATCCGCAGGTCGAGCCGGGCGTAGTCGTGGCACCCCAGGGCGGCGAACCCGCGGGCCGCGGTGTCCCGGAGCCGCTCGAACACGTCCTCGGGGACCGCCACCGGCGCGATCACCGGGGCCGTCTTGTACTCGTCGCTGGCCTCGTCCCACTTCGCGGTGAACGTGTACACGGGCCACCGGCTGGCGCGGGTGCCGGTGTACGCGATCTCGGCCGGCGGGAGCACGGTCACGGTGCGGTCGGGGCCGTCCTCGAACACGTGGACGAGCAGCTCCCGGCCGGTCACGAACCGCTCGACCAGCACAGGCCCGCCGTGCTTGGCCAGCACGAACTCGACGCGGGCGAGCAGCTCCTCGCGGGTGCTGACCACGCTCCCCTGGTCGATGCCGATGCTCGCGTCCTGGTTCGCCGGCTTCACGATCGCCGGCCACCCGCCCCGCCACGCGGGCACCGGGCCGGGCCCGTCGACCACCATGTAGGGCGGGGTCGAGATCCGGGCCGCCGCGAGCAGGTGCTTCACCCGCACCTTGTCCCGCCCGAGCGACAGCGCCGCCGACCGGCACCCGGTGAACGGCACGTTCACCCACTCCAACAGCGCCGCGACCGACACCTCGGTCGCCGGGTGGGTGGCGAGCCCCTCGAACAGGTTGAACACGGCCAGGGGCGGGTGGTCCCGCAGCTCGTCGAGCAGCGGCCGCGGGTCGTGCGCGACGCCCAGCTCGCGGACCCCGAACCCGGCCGCCTTCAGGACCTTCACCGTGTCGGCCACGGTGTCGAGGATGTCGTACTCCGACCCCGCCTCCGGGTGGTTCGGCGGGAGCACCGGGCGGTTGAACAGGACGAGAACGGGGGGCTTGGACATGCTGCGGCTCGGCGCTCTCGACACTCGTGATACCTCCGCCCGGGTCGCGGGCATTCACCGGTTATCGGATCTGAGTGGGGAAAACCCAAGACCGATTCCGGGAAACCGTGCGAACCGCGGGGGGCGTCCGTAATTTATCCCCATGAAGGTCACCGCACTCACCACCGATCTCGTCCGGGTGCCGTTCGGCAAGCCGACGCGCGTCCCGCTCACCGACCCGAAGCCGACCGGCCCCGCCGGGGCGGACGTCGTCCTGGTCCGCGTCGAAACCGACGCCGGGCTCTCCGGGGTCGGGTTCACCCACCTCCTCGGGCCGGGCGCGGCCGCGGTCCGGGCGCTCGTCGACGCCGACCTCGCGCCGCTCGTCGTCGGCGAGGACCCGCGGGACACCGACAAGCTGTTCGCGAGGGCCGAGGCGCACTTCCGGGCGACCGGGTTCGCCGGGCTCGCGGCGCGGGCGTACTCGGCCGTTGACGTCGCGCTCTGGGACCTGAAGGCGAAGGCCGCCGGCGTGCCGCTGTACCGGCTCCTCGGCGCGGCCCGCGAGGCGGCCCCGTTCTTCGTGTCGGACCTGGACCTGTGCGGCCGCGACGCGGCGGAGGTGCTGAAGGCCGCGAAGCCGCTGATGAAGCAGGGCGCGACCGGCGTCCGCATCGAGATCGGCGGCGCGAACGTGCAGGCCGACGCCGAGCGGGTGCGGGAAATCTCGGACGGCCTCGGGGACGACGCCTGGGTCGGCGTCGCGGCCAACGGGGCGTTCGACCTGGGCACGGCGCAGGCGCTCGCCCACTTCTTCGAGGACATCGGCATCGACTGGTTCGAGGACCCGATCCCGGCGGCCGACGAGGTCGGGTACGCGAAGCTCGCGGGGCTGATGGAGACGCCGCTCGCGGTCGGCAGCGGGTTCGGCTCGCGCGAGGCGTTCTTCCGGGTGATCCGCACCGGCCACGTCCGCACGGTCCGCCCCGACGTGTGCCGGCTCGGGGGCATCACCCCGCTGCTGAAGGTCGCGGCGGTCGCTGAGGCGTTCCAGGTGGCGGTGTGCCCGGTGCGGATGCCGGAGGTCGGCGTCCACCTCGCGTGCGGCCTCGGCGTGGTCACGCACGTCGACTCGGTGTCGTGGCTGAGGGACGTGTTTACCGGCGGCCCGAAGGTCGAATCCGGCAAGCTCGTCCCGGGCACCGAACCCGGCCTCGGGCTGACGCTGAAGTGAGAAGCGGTGACGGAACGGGAACGGGTTTGGTGATGGTGAAGCGCGGCCG
>NZ_JBHYGG010000308.1:0-30317 GCF_051859125.1 Gemmata sp. | reverse complement strand
CCGGTCTCGGGGGAGAGGTCGCGACGAGGCTCTGCGAGTCGCGGGTGAGGGGGTGCCACCTCACCGCGCGTTCCACCACGCCGCTCCGTCCCGATCGCCCTTCAAATGGCGCTCGGACCCCCTGCGCGTCACAGCTTGGCGGGCGCGCCGATGGCCACGCCGGTCTCGGTCGTGACGCCGACCAAGGGCACCATCGTGTCGTACAGCCGCTCGCCCCGGCGCGGGTTGAGCAGCTTGGCGACGAGCGCCGTCCACCCGGTCTGGTGGCTGGCCCCGAGCCCGCGGCCGGTGTCGCCGTGGAAGTACTCGTGGAACAGGATGTTGTCCCGGAAGTACGGGTCGGTCTGGAACTTGGCGTCGTCCCCGAAGCACGGCCGGCGGCCGTCCGGCCCCCGGAGGAACAGCCGGGTCAGCCGGCGGGTGAGTTCCACCGTGACGTGGACCAGCGGCACCATGTTCCCGCTGTTGGTGGGGTACTCGACCTTGAACTCGTCCCCGTAGTAGAAGTGGAACTTCTGGAGGCTCTCGATGATGAGGTAGTTCACCGGGAACCACACCGGCCCGCGCCAGTTCGAGTTCCCGCCGAACATGCCCGTTTCCGAGTCCCCCGGGACGTACCCGACGCTCAGGTCGTACCCGTTGGCGTCGAACTTGTACGGGTGGTCGCGGTGGAACCGCGAGAGGCCGCGGATGCCGTAGGGGCTCAGGAACTCCTCCTCGTCGAGGAGCCGCCGCAGGAGCCGCTTCACGCGGTGCCCGCGAAGCAGCGACAGGAGCCGGCGCTCGCCGCGGCCGGGCTCGAACCACCGCGACACGAGGGACGCGAGGTCCGGCCGGTGGTCGAGCACCCACCGCATCCGGGCGGCGAACTCGGGCACCTGCGCGAGCAACTCGGGCTCGAGCACCTCGACGGCGAACAGCGGGATCAGCCCGACGAGGGACCGCACCTTGAGCGGCATCTCGCGGCCGTCGGGGAGGGAGAGTTCGTCGTAGTAGAACCCGTCCTCCTCGTTCCACAGGCCGATGCCCTTGCCGGCCATGTCGGTCATGGCCTTGGCGATGCCGAGGAAGTGCTCGAAGAACTTGATCGCGACGTCCTCGTACACCCGGTCCCGGGTGGCCAGTTCGAGCGCGATCCGCATGAGGTTCAGGGAGTACATCGCCATCCAGGCGGTGCCGTCGGCCTGGTTGATGAACCCGCCGGTGGGCAGCGGGTGGCTCCGGTCGAACACGCCGATGTTGTCGAGCCCGAGGAACCCGCCCTGGAACACGTTCCGGCCCTGGGCGTCCTTGCGGTTCACCCACCAGGTGAAGTTGATCATGAGCTTGTGGAACGCCCGCTCGAGGAACGTCCAGTCGGCCTCGTCGGCGCCGTCGGTCACCGGCTGGTCCAGCGCCCCGAGGTGGCCCTCGCGGAGCAGTTGCCGGTGCTTGCGGTCGATCTGGAACGTGCGCCACACGGCCCAGGCGTGGACCGGGGGGTTGGAGTCGGCGAAGTTCCACTCGTAGGCCGGGATCTGGCCGTTCGGGTGCATGTACCACTCGCGGCACATGAGGAGCAGCTGCTCCTTGGCGAACTCCGGGTCGAACGGGGCGATGGCGACGGCGTGGAACGCGGTGTCCCAGGCGCAGAAGTAGGGGTACTCCCACTTGTCGGGCATGCTGAGGATGTCGGACGCCTTGAGGTGCTCCCAGTCGGCGTTGCGGCCCTTCTTCCGCTCGGGCCGCGGGGCCGGCTGGGCCGGGTCCCCCTTGAGCCACCGCCACGTGTCGTAGGCGTAGAACTGCTTGGTCCAGATGAGCCCGGCGACGGCCTGCCGCTGGACGTGGCGGGCGTCCGGGTCCGGGATCTCGGGGGCGGTGATCGCGTAGAACTGGTTGGCCTCGCGGAGCCGGGTCGCGACGAGGTCGTCGAACCCGGCGAACGGCTCGGCGGGCAGGTCGGCCCGGTGCGACAGCCGGCACCGCACGACCACCGACTTCCCCGGGGGCACGGTGAACGTGTAGTGGGCGGCGACCTTGGTGCCGGTGTTCGCCGGGTTCACGGCCGCCGCGTTGCCCCCCACGACGCACTCGTTGATGCCGTCCTTGTAGTACCCGGACGACCCCTCGGGGGGCGGCGACGCGTACAGCGAGGGGATGTTGGTCTCGTTGTCGGTGAACAGGTACCGCGGCGCGCCGGGGGCCGCGCCGCCCTTGCCGTTGCGGCCCGCGGCGCCCACCTGCGCGCCCTCGGCCCAGAACTGGTACTCGCTCCACTCCGGGTGGATGAGCCGGAGCCCCGAGGGGTCCGCGTCGATGGTCGGCTTGAACGCGGTGGTGTCCCAGCTCCAGGTGTTGCGGAACCACAGGGTCGGGAGCAGGTGCAGCTCGGCCGGGTCCGGCCCGCGGTTGTGCGCGGTGACCCGCATGAGGACGTCGCGGGGCCCGGCCTTGGCGTACTCGACGACCACGTCGAAGTACCGGTTCTCGTCGAAGATGCCGGTGTCCTGGAGCTCGAACTCGGGCTGCCGCCGGGTCCGCCCCGGGCCGTCGCCGCTCTCGTTGAGCTTGCACTCGTCACGGAGCCGCTCGTAGGGGAACCGGGCCTGCGGGTACTTGTAGAGCATCTTCAGGTACGCCTGCGAGGGCAGCGCGTCGAGGTAGTGGTACACCTCCTTGACGTCCTCGCCGTGGTTCCCCTCCTCGTTGGCCAGGCCGAACAGCCGCTCCTTGAGGATCGGGTCCTTGCCGTTCCACAGGGACAGGGCCAGGCACAGCCGCTGGCGGTCGTCGGACACGCCCGCGATCCCGTCCTCGCCCCACCGGTACGCCCGCTTGTGGGCGTGCGCGAACGGGAAGTACGCCCACGGGTTCCCGTCCGGCGAGTAGTCCTCGCGGACGGTGCCCCACTGGCGGTCGGCCAGGTACGGCCCCCACCGCCGCCACGACGGCAGCTCGTCGAGGTCGCTGAGGCGGTCGAGTTCCGGGTTCGGGTCGGGCATCGGTGGGGTTCCGGGTCGGGTGCGTCGAGTTTGCGGCCGCGTGCGGGTACGGTGAAACCTAGGTCGGGTCGCCGAATTGCACAGGCAAATCAACCCGGGCGGCGAAGAAAGTCCGGGGAAAATGCGGCCGCGGTGTCCGGCCGTAACGCCTATTCGTGATGAGTCATTCGCCGGTTGCTCGTTGTAACTCGCACGACTCGGCTGTACCCTGTGGGCGGTCCTCCCCCCAACCCCCCAGGAACCCCTCCCCAATGGACACCCGCTTGCCCGTGTGGTCCGCCCCCGCCCTGGTCGCCGCACTGGTGCTCTCGGCCCCGGCCCGCGCCGGCGACGCCTGGCCCGGGTTCCGCGGCCCCACGGCCGACGGCCGCGCCGACGACCCGGCCCCCGTTACCACCTGGAGCGAGAAGGACAACGTCCTCTGGAAGGTGCCGGTCCACGGCAAGGGGTGGTCGTCGCCCGTGGTGCTCGGGAACCAGGTGTGGGTGACCACCGCCGACGAGACCCTCGCCGGCACCGCCGCCCCCAAGAAGGGCGGCCCCCCGAGCAACGCCGTCACGGAGGTCGCGTTCTTCGCCCTGTGCTTCGACCGCGAGACAGGCAAGCTCGTTTACGACATCAAACTGGGGACCGAGCAGAACCCCGCGTACTGCCACCCGTTCAACAGCTACGCCACGCCGACCCCGTTCGTCGAAGCCGGCCGCCTGTACGCCCACTTCGGCAGCCACGGGACCTGGTGCGTCGACACCGCGACCGGCAAGGTGCTCTGGGAGCGCCGCGACCTGAAGTGCGACCACTTCCGCGGCCCCGGTTCATCTCCCGCAGTCTACGGCGACCTGCTGTACCTGATCTTCGACGGGTTCGACTTGCAATATGTTGCCGCCCTCGACAAAACTAGCGGCAAAACCGTGTGGAAGACGGACCGGAACATTAAGTACACGAACGACAACGGCGACTACAAGAAGGCCTACGCCACCCCGGTGCTGCTGGGGGCGGGCGGCCGCGCGCAGCTCGTCTGCCCCTCCGCCGAGTGCACCATGGCCTACGACCCCAAGACCGGGGCCGAGCTGTGGCGGCTCACCCACGGCGGCATGAACGGGGCCGCCCGGGCCCTCGCCGGCCACGGGCTCCTCTACCTCACCAGCGGCCACACCGGGAAGCTGCTGGCGGTCAAGGCCGACGCGAAGCCCGACGCGGGCGGCCAGATCCCCAAGGACGCGGTCGCGTGGACCGCCGCCAAGAACGTTTCGACCCGGCCGTCGATGGTCCTTCACAACGGATTGTTGTTCATGGTCAGCGACCAGGCGATCGCCTCGTGCCTCGACGCGGCGACCGGAAAAGTGCTCTGGAGCGAGCGGCTCGACGGCGAGTTCTCGGCCTCGCCCGTCCTGGTCAACGGGAACCTGTACTGCTGCAACCAGGCGGGCAAGACGTTCGTCGTCGCGGCCGCCAAGGAGTTCAACGTGGTCGCCGAGAACCGCCTCGGCGAGGGAAAAGATGCCGGCTTTATGGCCTCCCCGGCGGTCGCCGGGAACGTCCTCTATCTCCGGACGAAATCGCACCTGTACGCAGTCGGAAAGCGGTGATAATTGCGGGCGCGAAAGATTGTGCGTTTCAGGTACAGGTGGTTGCCGGGGGGTTCTGGGTTGCGTAATCTGATCAATCACGAACCATTCCGACAACCCCTGATTTGGCAGGGCGTTCGAGGCCCGCCGGGCGCGACCGAGGCAAGATGAGGCGTCACAACCGCTACAGACGGTCCAGAGCGCCGCGTTTTCGCATCTTTGGGGACTTACCCCTTTCGTCGAGTTTGCGTCCGGTTATACTCTGCGTCGATTAGCCGCCGTGCGGGGACCGTGCGACAACGACGTCGCGACGTTCCCAACACCGCGGGGTGTTACTTTTACCGCCCCTTCCAGTGTCACGAGAGAGAGAAATGAATCGTACGTCCGCCAACTGGGTCAAGCAGATCTTCAGCCCGCTCCGCAAGAAGAACCGCAACCGTGCCAACACCGCTCGCCTAAACGTCGAAGGCCTCGATCAGCGTATCGTGCCCGCGATCTTCACGCCGGCCAACTTCGGCGAGTTGCGGGCCAACATCACGACGGCTAACGGCAACGGCGACGCGGTCAACACGTTCCTGCTCGACGCGACGACCTACACCATCACGGGCTTCGGCGACAACGCCAACCTGGATGGTGACCTCGACATCTTCAACACCAACGCCGCGGTATCGCTGAAGACCTACGTTTTCCAGGGTGAAACTACTGCTACGACGATCCTCGACGGTGGCGACGTCGATCGCATCTTCCAGATCATTGGCTCGAACGTGGCCGTCGAGTTCAACGACCTGACGATGCGAAACGGTCTCGCCCTCGACGATGGCACCAGCGCTGCCCCGGGTTCCGTTCCCGCGAAGGGCGGTGCGGTCCTCAATGGCAGCGGTGCGGCCGCTGGCAACTCGGGCGGTGACGTCGTCTTCAACAACGTGCTCTTGGGCGGAGCGACTACTGGACTGGGGAACAAGGCCGGCGGCGGGAATACGAACCTTGATGGGGCGGACGGGGTCGATGGTGACACTGCGGGCGAGGCCGGCACCGACGGGGCCGACGGCAAGGCCGCGTTCGGCGGGGCCATCTACTCAATCGGCGGGACCGTTACCATCTCCGGCACGAGCAAGGTCACGAACAACGTGGCGACGGGCGGCGAAGGCGGCACCGGCGGCGACGGCTCGAGTGGCTCGGCCGCGAAGGCGGGCGGCTTGGGCGGTAATGGCGGCGATGGCGGCGAGGCGGCCGGCGGTGCCGTCTACATCGAGAGCGGCGATCTCGTGGTCGAGGCTGGCGTTCTCTTCCAGTCCAACACCGCACTCGGTGGTGAGGGCGGCAGCTACGGCAGCGGCGGTGCTGGCAACGGCGGCAACGGCGGCAACGGCGGCAATGGCGGCAATGGCGGCAACGCCAGTGGCGGGGCTATCTTCGTGCTGAACGGGGAGCTGGCTGTCTCCGGGGCTACGTTCAAGTTCAACAACGCGACGGGCGGCGACGGTTCCCACGGCGGCATTGGCGGCGACGCAACCGGGGTCGGCCGCAAGGGCGGCAACTCGGGCAACGGTGGTGACGGCGGCGACGCGATCGGTGGTGCCATTGCGGTGGTCGCGGGCGATATCACCATCGACGGGGCCGCACTGATTCAGAGCAACTCCGCGATCGGCGGAAGCGGCTCACACGCCGACGGCGCCGGGAGCGGGGATGCCGCGGTCGGCCAGGGCGGCATCGGCGGGCTCGGCGGCAAGGGTGGCGACGCGTTCGGCGGCGGTATCTACGCCGGCAACGGGGCCGTGGTCATCGGCGCTGGCGCCATCATTGACGACAACAACGCGGACGCCGGTGACGGCGACACGGGCGGCACTGGCGGCAACGCCAACATCGCCGGCGCGAGCGGCGACGGCGGCGACGGCGGCGACGCGGGCGGCGGCGGCGTGTACGTCCTGGCCGGTTCCTTGTCGCTCACCAGTGTGACACTCACGTCGAACTCGGCCCTCGGCGGCAACGGCGGATCGGTTAGCGGGGCCGGCGACGGCGGGGTGAAGGGTGGCGACGCTGGCAGCGGCGGCAACGGTGGCAACGCGGCGGGCGGTGGTGCGTTCGTCGGCACAGGCGATCTCACCGTCACCGGCGGCACGGTCTCCAAGAACGTTGCCCTCGGCGGCAACGGCCAAGACGGGACTACCGGCGGCAACGCAGGGGCGACGAACGGTCAGGGTGGGGCCGGCAGCGACGGCGGCGACGGCGGCGACGGCCTCGGCGGCGGCCTCTACGCCGGCAACGGCGATGTAGTGATTCTCGGCGGTGCCACGATTCAGACGAACCTCGCCACCGGCGGCAACGGCGATACCGGTGTCGCCGGTGGCACCGGCGGCTCCAAGGGAGTGGGTGCCGGCGGCGACGGCGGTGCCGGCGGCGACGGCGGTGCGGGCAAGGGCGGCGGCATCTACCTCGCGGGCGGGAGCCTCACCGTTGATGGTGGGGCGACGGTCTCCAAGAACGTGGCTCAGGGTGGGAACGGCGAGTCCGGGGACAACGGCGGTGCCGCTCTGAACGCGGGCGACGGCGGCGACGCGGGCAGCGGCGGGGCCGGGGCCGGTGGTGGCATCGCGGTTGCCTCGGGCGTGCTGACGATCACCGGCGGGGCCACGGTCACCAGCAACTCCGCGCTCGGCGGTGTTGGTGCCGATAACACCGCCGGTACTGGTGGGGTTCCGTCGAATGTGGCCGGTGCGATCGGGGGCGACGGCGGCCTCGGTGGCAACGGTGGCGTCGCCCACGGTGGCGGCATTTGGGTGCTGGACGGGAAGGCGACGATCACGGGTGCCACCGTTACGGCCAACAAGGCCATTGGTGGGACCGCTGGGTTCGGTGCGGCTGGTGGTGCGGGAGCTGCTCTTGCCAACGCGGGTGCCGGTGGGGCAGGCGGCATCGGCGGCGAAGCCGAGGGCGGTGGCGTGTGGATCGAGGCCGGGTCGCTGACGGTGACGGGCAACTCGACCGTCTCGACCAACGTGGCGACCGGTGGCATCGGTGGTGCTGGAGGGAGTCGGGCTGCTGCTGGCGTCGGCAAGGCTGCGAACGGTAACGGCGGCGACGGCGGCGACGCTCGCGGCGGCGGCATCTACGGCGGTGCGGCCGCGGTGACCGTCAGCGGGCGCAGCATCGTCCAACAGAACACCGCCTTCGGTGGCGTGGGCGGTGCAGCCGCGGCGGGTGTCGCAGCGGGTCCGCAGGCGACCGGCGGCGCGGGTGGCGATGGCCTCGGCGGCGGTATCTACGAGGACACCGGAACCCTGACGGTCACGACCTCGCTCGTGCAGAGCAACACGGCCGCCGGCAACTCGGGCGGCACGGGTGGCGTTGCCGGTACCGGGATCGGCGCTGGCGGGAACGGCGGCCTCTCGGCCGGTGGCGGTATCGCCATCGGTGCGGGCACCGCGGTCCTCAACGGTGCGAGCGTTCAGAATAACCTCGCCGGTAACAACAGCGGCACGACCTTCACGGCCTTGGTTGTCCCGGGGGTTGATGTGTCCCGGATTGCCGGGGCTGCGGGTGGTGATGACGCGACGGACGGCGGGAAGGGTGGTTCGTCGCTCGGCGGCGGCCTGTACTCTTCGGCCAGTGCCGTGAGCGTGACGATTACTAACAGCAGCTTCTTCTTTAACAGTGCCGCAAACGCTGGCGAAGGTGGACGCACGGCTGCTGATGCGAAGGCTGATACCGCGTTGGCCACTTTCAATGGCGCGGGTGGTGAAGCTGCGGGTGGTGGTGTTTACCTCGCTGGTGCGAGCGTCCTGGTCCAGAACACGACGATTGCCCAAAATATTGCTGGTGGGCTGAACCCGGCGATTTCGGCGATCGCGCCGTTTGCTCCGACGATCGGTGGCGCGGGCGCGGGGACGACGGCGGGTGCGGTGACGGGCGGCGGCGTCTTCATCGACTCCAAGGCCGGCAAGATCCACAACTCGACGATCGTGTACAACGACGCGATTGGTGCTGCAGCGGTCGGGGACGGGCTCCGTAACAAGGGCACGCTCGAACTCGTCAGCACCATCGTGGGCCGCAACGGCACGGTGATTCTGGGCGGCAACGCGGCGAACACCGCGAACGGTACCGACATCAGCAACGTCGGGACGATCACCGGCAGCAACAACCTGATCGAAAACGCACTGGGTGCGGGCCTGACGGACGGCACCAACAACAACATTGTTGGCAAGTCGTTCCTGAACCCGACGTTCTCGCAAGCGGGACCGGCGGGCTCGCAGAACACGGTGTTCGTCGATACCGCGGCCATTGGCGCTCCGCAGTTGGCCTCGAACGGCACACTGTACTTCCGGCTGGCAACCTCGGCGGAGTTCAGTGCGGCCTCGGTTGTCAACCCCAACGGCAAGCTCCCGGCGGGTGCGACCAGCGCGATCGACCTGGGTGCGAACCCGGACGGGCTGGCGACCGACCAGATCGGCAACCCGCGCCAGCAGGGCACGGCGACCGACATCGGGGCGATCGAGGGCAACGGTCAGGTCGTCGCCACGAGCGGTGCGGCGGTGGTGTCGGCGGTGTTCTCCGGTACGGCCGCGAACACCTTCGACACGGTCACCGTGACCTTCAACCAGCCGATCCAGTCCGGCACCTACGGGCCGGGCGACATCACCATTACCGGCCCGGGCGGCACGCCGATCCCGGTCCTGAGCATCACGCCTGCGACCCCGGGCTCGACGACGGTGTTCGTGGTGACCTTCGCGCCCCAGACCGCGCCGGGCGCGTACACCTTCGCTCAGGGTGTTGACATCCTGAACGTCGGCGGCGGGTTCCAGATGAACCAAAACGGCAACACCGTCAACGGCGAACTGCCGCCGATCAGCCCCAACGACCTGTTCTCGACCACCGGCACCATCACCGGCGCGCCGGGGACGGTCCCGACGTACGCGGTGGGCGGGGCCAACGGGACCGTCCGGCTGTTCGCGGCCAACGGCACCCTGATCAGCAGCTTCCAGGCGATCACCGGGTACACCGGCCTCGTCTCGGTCGCCCTGGGCGACTTCGACGGTGACGGCACCCAGGACGTCGCGGTCGCGGCGGCCCAGCCGAGCGGCGTGGCGGGCCTGCCCGCCGGCGCGGCCGGCAAGGTGTTCGTGTACGACGGGGCCGACCTCGCCCTCGGCAAGGTCACCCTGGACCACACGTTCACCCCGTTCGTGAACACCAACGGCCCCGGCGGGACCACCGGTGCCTACATCAACGGGTTGAACATCTCCGCCGGCGACGTCGACGGCGACGGCGACATCGACCTGATCGCGGGCACCCGCGGCGGGTCGTCCACGGCGGGCCTGGTCGAGTACGGCCGCCTGATCGTGGTCAACCAGGGCGCGGCGGCGAACGGGTCGCAGGACACGTTCATCGGCACCGGCGCCCAGGGCTTCTTCCCGTTCGGCACGGCGTACCAGAAGGGCGTCGTGGTGTCGGCCGGCGACACCGACGGGACCATCGGGGACGAGATCGGCGTCACCCGCGGCGGCCCGGTGAACAGCACCAAGGCGTCGGTCCAGCAGATGAAGGTGAAGCTGGTCCAGCTCAACGGCACGGCCCTCCAGGAACTCGACCTGACCGGGAACGGCCTCAACGCCGACGGGACGACGAAGGTGCCGCTGGCACCCTACGCCGGCCTCGCCGGTGGGACCATCAACCGCGACGCCCGCGTCGCGTTCTCGGACCAGGACGGGGACGGGAAGGACTCGATGGTGTTCTCGGCCATCGACCCGTTCACGATCCCGGGCAGCCGGACGATCCGGATCTCGGCGTTCAACGTCGCGAACACCGGGCTGGCCACGGTGGTCAGCACGGGGACCGGGCCGAGCAACAGCTACACCGTCGGCAGCGGCGTCTCGGTGTCGTTCGACACCGCGGGCGTCACCGCGACGGCCCCGGTGTCGAACCTGGCCCTCATCTCGTCGACCGGGGCCAACGGGTCGGTCCAGATCCTCAACGCCCTCACCGGCGCGGTTCTGGCCGGCGGGTTCTCCCTGGCGATCCCGACGGGCGGCGTGACCCTCGACGCCATCTAAGTGTGTAACGAGCCCGGACAGAACCTTTCGGGTTCTGTCCGGGTGAGATGCGCAGACTGGATAAATCGTACGACCCGCCGGAGTTCACGTTCTACTCTTGGAGTGGAACAAACTCCGCCGGCATACCCGGCCGGCGGTAGACCATAATGGTCTACCGTCGGCCGCGTGTATTACTCCCCCAGATTCTCCACTTTGTGAGATCGCTATGAGTCGCCTGAACCGGGTTTCATGGACGGAGTTCGTCAAGCACACTTTTAGCCCGGCTCGCAGGCCCCGCCTCACGCGATCGCGGTTGGTACTCGAGAACCTCGACGACCGCATCGTCCCCACGCTCAACCTCACGGCCGTTCCCGGGGCCCCCGACACCGCGACGGGCCTCGGGCTGTCCGGCTCGCTGCGCTACTGCATTCAGGCGGGCAACGCGAGTTCCGACAACGAAATCGTCATCACGATGAAGAGCGGGACGGTCTACGCCCTGACCGCTTCGAACGGGACCGTCGGGGTCGGCCAGCAGGAGAACGGCAACGTCGTCGGCGACCTGGACATCCAGGACACCGGAAAGGTGGCCGGGATCAAGACGTACCGGTTCGTCGGGAACGGCGCGACCATCGAGCAACAGGCGCTCGACCGGATCTTCCAGATCCTCGGCAACGACGTGTTCGTCGAGTTCAACAACGTCACATTCACCGGCGGTCTGGCCCGCGACGACGGCACGGCGGTTCTACCGGACACGGTGGACGCGAAGGGTGGCGCGATCCTGAACTCGGGCGGCGCGAACCTGGCCTTCATCGGCTGCAAGTTCACGGGCAACGTCGCCCGGGGGGCCGACGGCCAGAACGGCGGGAACGGGGCGCTCGGGGGCGACGGGCCGGCCGGATTCGACGGGTTCGACGCGAACAACGGCGGCACGGGTGGCATCGGCTTCGACGGCTTCGACGGCGGCAACGGTGGCAACGGTCGGGACGGGACCAATGCCGCCAATGCATTCGGCGGGGCCATCTACACAGTTGGCGGCACAATTACGCTCACCGATACCGAGTTCCGTACCAATTCGGCGCTCGGCGGGGAAGGTGGGGACGGCGGTGACGGCGGTGACGGCGGTGACGGCGGCAACGGCGGCGAGGGCGGCACGGGTGGGGACGGGACCGCCGGATCGCCGCAGGGCGGTGACGGCGGTGACGGCGGTGACGGCGGGTTCGGCGGGTTCGGCGGTGACGGCGGGAACGGCGGCAAGGCCGGCAACGCCTTCGGCGGGGCCATCTACGCTACAGCGGGCAAGTTCATTCTCGCGGGAGCCACGGCGTTCGTCTCGAATCGCGCGGTCGGCGGAGTCGGCGGGTTCGGCGGGGACGGCGGGGACGGCGGGGACGCCGGGGACGCCGGCCAGGGCGGGGCGGGCGGAGACGGCAACGGCAATGGGGACGGCGGGGACGGCGGGGACGGCGGGGACGGCGGGTTCGGCGGGGACGGCGGCAACGGCGGCGTCGCATCGGACTCGGGACAGGCCGCCGGCGGAGCGGTCTACATCGTGACCGGGTCGATCGACCTCCGGTTCCCGGCCCTCATCAACTCGAACGTCGCCATCGCCGGCGACGGCGGGGACGGTGGCAACGGCGGGTCCGCCGGGGTGTTCGGCAGCGGGGCGCCGCAGGGCGGCTCCGGTAAAGGGGCGGGGACTGGGAACAACGGGTTTGCCGGGTTCCCCGGGCTCGACGGGTTCAGTGGCACCACCGGCATCGGGGCGGACGGCGGCGACGGCGCGAACGCGAAGGGTGGCGGGATCTACATCGCCTCGGGCGACGTGGTCCTCACCGATAACGCGAGCATGCGGTCGAACTCGGCCCTCGGCGGCGACGGCGGCGACGGCGGGTCGGGCGGCTTCAAGCACCTGGTCCTCGCGGCCGGCGGCAACGCCGACCTCGCGATGGGCGGGGCCATCTACAGCGCGTCCGGGAACGTCACGATTTCCAACAACGTGATCATCGACGGGAACGTGGCCTCCGGCGGCAACGGGGGCACCGGCGGCACGTCCGGGCTCGGGGGGTTGGGCGCGGGCGGCGCGGTGTACGCCGCCAAGGGCAACGTCTCCCTCGACGCCCAGGCCAAGCTCACCAGCAACAAGGCACTCGGGGGCGGCGGAGGCACGTTCATCTCCGGGTCGGACGCGGACGCGTCGCTGGGCGGGGCGATCTACGTCCAGGTCGGCAACGTGACGATCGACGGCGGCAGCCAGGTCGAGGGGAACGCGGCCAGCGGGACGGCCGCGACCGGCCCCCGCTCCGGGCGGGCCGGCGGGGGCGGCGTGTACATCGACACGGGCAACCTGCTCGTCGACAATGGCTCGTCGCTCAGCAAGAACGTCGCGTCGGCCCCCGGGGCGGCCCTCGCGTCCCAGGCCAAGGGCGGCGGGGGGTACGTCCGCAACGGCGCGATCGTGATCGACAACGGCTCCGACGTGAACTCGAACTCCGCCGTCGCCGGGGACGCGGGGGCCACCGACGGGGCGGACGTGTTCGGCGGGGGCCTCTTCGCCGGGGCCGGGGCCGTCCGGATCGACCACGGCTCCTCGGTCAGCAGCAACGTGGCCCAGGCCGGGCAGGGGAACGGCGGCAACGGCGGCAACGGGTTCGGCGGCGGCGCCCACGTGGCCAACGGCGGCCTGACGGTCGACAACTCCAGCCTCGTCAACGGGAACAAGGTGATCGCCGGGGTCGGCGGGTTCAACCTCGGGGGCGACGGCGGTGACGCGCAGGGCGGCGGCCTGTGGGTGGCCGGTGGGGCCGTGACCGTCGGCAACGGCGTGGAGGTCAACAGCAACGTCCTGTCCGCCGGCGACGGCGGCAACGGCCCGAGCACACTGGCGCCCAATCAGCCGGGGGGCAACGGGGGCAACGGCGGGTCGGCCCAGGGCGTGGGCCTGTGGGTCGGCACCGGCAGCGTCGCCGTCGACGGGACGGTATCGTTCAGCCGCGGCCGCGGGCTCGCCGGCTCGGGCGCCGAGGGCGGCGCGGGCGGGGTCGGCGGGGTGCTCCTGATGGGCGGCGACGGCGGCGACGGCGGCGTCGGCGGCAGCGTGCTCGGCCTGGGCATCTACGCGAACTCCGCCACCGTGTCGCTCGACGGGAACGTCGCGCTGACTGGGAACACGGGGGTCGGCGGGATGGGCGGGAACGCCGGGGCCGGCGGCCAGGGCGGGGGCGGCAACGGCGACGGCGGGATCGGTGGGGACGGCGGCCGGGTCGCCGGCGGCGGCCTGTACGCCGGGAGCGGCAACGTGTCCATCGCCAACACGCTGATCCGCAACAACACGTTCGGCGGCGGCGGCGGCGGCCGCGGTGGCACCGGCGGCACCCAGGGCACGTTCGCGGCCCAGGGCCTGACGGGGCTCGGCGGCCGCGGCGGCGACGGCGGCGACCTGCTCGGCGGCGGCGTGTACGTCGGCACCGGCAGCCTGACCCTGGACACCGTCAACGTGTTCGGCAACGCGATGGGCGGCACCGGCCTCCTGCGGCCCGACGGCGGCATCGGCGGCAGCGCCCCGGTCGGGACCGGGGGGGGCGGCGGCAACGGCGGCGACCTCCGCGGCATCGGCATCTACGTCGGGGCCGGGTCACCGAGCGTCGTCATCCGCAACAGCTCGGTCACCAACAACGGCCTGGACCTCACGTTCCCGGTGGCCGGCAACGGCCAGCTCGGGGGGGCGGGCGGCCCGGGGAAGAGCGGGGCGCCGGGCCTGGGCGGCGACGCCCAGGGCGGCGGCCTCTACAGCGCCGCGGGGGTCACCACGATCAGCAACTCGACCTTCGGGGCCAACTTCATCGGGGCCGGCGGGCGGAGCGGGGCGTTCAGCGTGGGCGGCACCGGGTCGAAGAACGGCAGCGGCCAGGGCGGCGGCATCTTCATCGCCGGCGGCGCCGCGACGCTCCACAACTCGACGGTCGTCGAGAACCAGACGAAGAACAGCGGCGGCGGCGTCTACAGCGGCGGCGCCCTCGAGATCGTCAGCAGCATCGTGGGCCTGAACAACACGATCGCCGGGTACAACGACGCCGTCGCCGGCCGGGACGTGTTCGGCACCGGCACCGTCGCCAGCGGCAGCGCGAACCTGTTCTCGACCCCGGTCAACGGCACCACCCCGGACAACGTGACGTCGTTCAGCTTCCTCAACGGCGCCACGAACGTCGTGTACGGGCTGCTCACTGGCGGCCCGACCGGGACCGACTACTACCCGGTCGTGACCGGCAGCCGGGCGCTCAACGCCGGGGCCAACCCGGACAACCTCCTGAGCGACCAGATCGGCAACCCCCGGGGCGCGAACGGCGGGGTCACCATCGGGGCCGTCCAGACCGAGGTGCCGATCGGCGGCGGCGGTACCCCGGCCCCGGGCGGCGGGACCGGGGGCGGGGGCGGCGGCGGGGGCGGCGGGGGCGGCACCGGCGGCGACACCCAGGCGCCGTCCACCCCGCTGAACCTGAGGGCGTTCGGCGCGACCGGGACCACCGTCGGCCTGAGCTGGACCGCGTCCACCGACAACACCGGCGTGGCCTTCTACGCCGTGTACGCGAGCGCAGCCGGCGGGCCGTTCGTGCTCATCGGCACGCCGACCGGCCCCGCGTTCACCGCGAGCGGTCTGACGCCGAGCACGCAGTACGCGTTCCAGGTCGTCGCCAAGGACGCTGCGGGGAACACCTCGCCCCGCTCCAACACCGCGACGGCCACCACGACCGCGGGCGGCGGCGGGACCGGGTCCGGCGGCGGCACCAACGGCGGGGGCGGCATCCCGTACATTGCCGCGTCCACCGGCAACGGCACGGTCCGGGTCATGGACCCGACGACGAACATCACGTACCGCACGTTCCAGCCGTTCGGCCCGGGGTACACCAAGCTCGTCAACGTCGCGCTGGGCGACATCAACAACGACGGGTTCGACGACATCATCGTGGCCGCCAACGGCGCGCTGAAGGGCCGCGTCAAGGTGTACGACGGGAAGCTGGCCGTCACCCTCGACCCGGCGGTGAGCTTCAACAACGTCGCGGCCAACCCGGGCATCCTGCTGTACACCGTCGACCCGTTCGAGCCGGGCTTCAACGGCGGGGCGAACCAGTACAACGCCGGCGTCACCGTGGCCTCGGGCGACGTGAACGGGGACGGCATCGACGACATCGTCTGTGGCACCGTCACCGGGGTCGGCCGGATCGTGGCGATCAGCGGGGGGGGCGCCCGCCAGCAGATCGGCGCCACCCTGCTGCCGTTCGGCGGGGGGTTCATCGGCGGGGTCCAGGTCGCGGTCGGGAACCTCAACGGCACCGGCCCGTCCGAGATCGTCGCCGCGACCACGGCCAACAAGGCCCGCGTCAAGGCGTTCACCCTCTCGGGCAGCGCGTTCGTGCAGTCGCTCGCGACGTTCTCGCCGTTCCCGAACAGCCCCAACGGGGTCCGCGTGGCGACCCTCAGCGTGGACGGCACCGGCCCGGACGAGCTGGCCGTGGGCTACCTCGACCCGTCGGGGAACGTGACCGTGAAGGTGTTCTCCGGGGCCGGCGTCGAGCAGGCCGCGTACGCCGCCGGGGTCGGGGCCAAGGCGATCGCCCTCGCCGGGTTCGACGGCAACGGCGACGGTGTGAACGACCTGATGGTCGGGGCGGTCCCGCTCTCGGGGGTGACCGCCGGGGTGGACCAGGTCAACATCCTCACGCCGCTGACCGGGATGAAGGTCAGCGGGTTCGACGCGTTCGCACTCCTGACCGGGAACGTGTCGCTCGGCGGCGTGTGACGCGGGGGCGGCGGGCCGGGGCACCGCCCCCGGCCCGCCCCGGCCCTCAATCGGTCAATTCAACTTGCCCCCCGCCCCGGCCCGCTTACGATCAACTACACTCACTCGCGCTGGTGACCCCAGCGGGACGGGCCCGACGCCCGTTCCCTTTTCCGTTTGCAATTCCCCCGGTTCGCCGCCGGGCACCGGAGCCGACATGCACGCGTTCAACGACGCCGTCAACCTGCACAAGCAGAACAAGCTCGACGAGGCCGAGCTGATCTACCGCCAGATCCTCGACGAGAACCCGAACCACTCCGACGCCATGCACCTGCTCGGCGTGGTCGCGCACCAGCGGGGCCAGTTCGGCCGGGCCGTTACCCTCATCAAGCGGGCCGTCGCGCTCGCCCCGGACGCCGGCACGTACTACTGCAACCTGGCCGAGGCGTGCCGGATGTCCGGCGACGGCAAGGGCTCGCTGGAGGCCGCCCGCCGGGCCGTGTCCCTGGTCCCGCACAACCCGGACGCCCACAACCACCTCGGGCTCGCGCTCCAGACCCTCGGCCAGTACGACGCCGCGGTCGCCGCGTTCAAGGAGGCCATCGACCTCCGGCCCGGGTTCGCCCTCGCGTTCAACAACCTGGGCGGCGTGTACCGCGAGCTGGAGAAGCCCGACGAGGCGCTGGCCGCGTACAGCGAGGCCGTGCGGCTGGCCCCGCAACTGCCCCTGGCCCTGAGCAACCTCGGCCAGGCGCTGCTCGAGAAGGGGGAGAAGGACGAGGCCGAGAAGTACTGCAAGGACGCGGTCCGCATGTCCCCGGCGTTCCCCGAGGGGCTGAGCAACCTCGGCAACGTGCTCCGGGCCAAGGACAACCTCAGGGACGCCAAGGACTGCTACCGGATCGCGCTGAAGATGCGGCCCAACGTGGCCATGATCCACGGGAACCTCGGCCAGGCGCTCCAGCAGGAGGGGAACCTCGACGAGGCCATCAAGTGCTACCAGCAGGCCGCGGCGCTCGACTCGAAGTCGTCGCGGTTCGTCACGTACCTCGCCAGTGCCTTCGCCGAGAAGGAGAACTACGCCGAGGCCGCCGCGCAGTACCGCCGCGCCCTGGAGCTGAAGCCCGACTACGCCGAGGCCCACAACGGGCTCGGGTCCGTGCTCCACGAGCAGGGCGACTTCAAGGGGGCCATCGCCAGCTTCGAGGAGGCGCTGCGGATCAAGCCCGACTTCGCCGACGCGTACTCGAACCTGGGCGGCGCGTTCGCCGAACTCGGCGACATGGAGCGGGCCAACCACTACTACCGCGAGGCCATCCGCCACGACCCCGAGTACGTCGGCGCGCTGTCGGTCCTGGCCACCCACGAGCGGGACAAGATGCCCGAGGAGGACATCGCCCGGATGCAGGAGTTCCTCGCCCGCGAGCACCTCACCGACTGGAAGCGGTCCACCCTGCACCACGGCCTGGCCCACTACTACGACGCCAAGAAGGACTACGCGGCCGCCGCCGACCACGCCGCCAAGGGCAACGCGCTGCGCCGGGAGATCTGGACCCGCCAGGGCAAGGCGTACTCGGCCGACGACCACACCGGGTTCATCTCGTTCCTCATGAAGCAGTTCACCCCGGACTACTTCTCGCGGGTCAAGGGCTGGGGGCTGGACACCGAGGTGCCGGTGTTCGTCGTCGGCATGCCCCGGTCCGGGACCACGCTCCTCGAGCAGATCCTCGGGAGCCACCCGAAGGTGTTCGGGGCCGGCGAGTTGGCCATCGCCAAGGACACGTTCGACCAGCTCCCGAAGTGGATGAACAAGCAGGTCGCGCCGGGCCTGTGCCTGCCGGAGATCACCGAGGAGATCGTCAAGACGGCCGGCAACGCGCACCTGGCGCGGCTCCAGCCCCACGCCCCGGACGCCGAGCGGATCGTCGACAAGATGCCCGACAACTACATGTGGCTCGGGTTCCTCGCCACCATCTTCCCGAAGGCGAAGTTCATCTACTCGAAGCGGGACCTGCACGACGTCGCCGTGTCGTGCTGGGTCACCAACTTCAAGCAGATCCGCTGGGCCTCGGACCAGACCGAGGTCGCCAACCGGATCCGCAACCACGTGCGGATCATGGACCACTGGCGGAAGGTGCTCCCGGTGCCGCTGCTGGAGGTCGAGTACGAGCAGACGGTCGAGGACCTGGAGGCCGTGGCCCGGAAGATGATCGACTTCGTCGGCCTGGAGTGGGACCCGGCGTGCCTGGCGTTCCACGAGAGCAAGCGGGCCGTGCGGACCGCGAGCCTCAGCCAGGTCCGCCAGCCCGTGTACAAGCGGTCGGTGCAGCGGTGGAAGAACTACTCCGAGGCGCTCAAGCCGCTGTTCGACATCATCGACGCCTGATCCCGCACCCGGCGGCGACAGCCGATCGTGCGGCGGACCCGTGGTTTCGTCCCGGGTCCGCCACCCGTCCGCGATGAACTCCAACTTCGCCAAATCATCATAATTCTTGCGGACAAAATTGTATTAGATTGACTCAAGTCATCTCTCAGTCCGTGATTGCGCCCATTCTGCCAGAATTCAGATCGTTCGTTCTCACACGATAAACTGCACCGCCCGTCGGTTCCGTCTGGCATGAAGATTCCGATTATGCGGAACTTACCTTGACCCGATGCTGTCGGATGAACAGGATTGTCGTGACATGGCACTAACGTTTTGGCTTTACCCCAACTCGCATCACACGGACGCCGCCCCATGCTCGCAAGGCTCATCGCTCGCCTCCGCCGCGGAACAGTCGCGCCCCCTTTGAGCGTCGGCCACTGCGATGGCTGCCCCTGGGAGTCGAGGCGCTGGAGGACCGCACTGTTCCCGCGGCGATCCCGCTGACCGGCCCGAACGGCGGCCTGTGGGTGAAAATCGACACGCTCACCGTCGCCACCCGCACCAACCCGACCGCAGCAACCGGCGTGACATCGAACGTGGTGCTCGACGCCGGCGTGAACTACCTCGCGGGGGCCTCGGGCACGGCCCGCATCGCCAACGACGCGACCGGCTTCACCGACGCCGAGTTCATCCGGTACAACAGGGCCGGTGGCCCGCAGGACGGGTCGAGCCCCGGGTACGCCTGGAACAACCACGGGGTCCGGCTGTCGGGCGTGTCGGGCGGGGACACCGGGGGCAACTTCTGGGGCGGGTACCAGCCCGACCACGTGTACCCCGTCCTCGTCGCCGGCCAGGGCACGAAGGTCACCGGCTACTACAGCGACATCCCCGGGTACTACGGCGACAACTCCGGCACCCTCCAGGTCGACCTCTACGCCGAGGTGCCAACCGTGTCGGTTGCCTGGGCGGCAGATGCCACCGAAGGTGGGTTGTCGGGCGAGTTTCGGTTCACGCGTACCGGAGACCTGTCCCGCCCTCTGACTGTGTACTACTCCCCCGATGAGGTTGCAGACAACGCAGCGACACCGGGAATCGACTACGCCGAACTCGACGGCACTGTCACGTTCGAGCCAGCATCAGCGACGGCGAGTCTGTTCGTGACCGCGCTCGAAGACGCCGAGCCAGAATCGCCAGAGGGTGTGACGATCTGGATCGCGTCCGACCCGGCATACAGCATCACGGGCTACGGCATCGCAACCCTTGATGTGGTGGACAGCACCCCGCCATCACCAGATTTGCCCGAAGTGTCCGTTACTTCGACGGGTACGGCGACCGAGGGCGGAGCGGATGGTGCGTTCCGGTTTAGCCGCACCGGCGACGTGAGCCAATCCCTGACGGTCGCGTATCAGGTTGGCGGCACCGCCCAGGCCGGAGACGTTCAAGGACTGGGTGGGCTCGTGACATTTGACGCGGGGCGCAGCACGGCACGGGTCACGGTCGGGGCAATCGACGACACCGAAGTCGAAGCGACGGAAGCGGTCGAGCTAACGGTGTTGCCGGGCATCGCCTACAACCGTGGCACGGCGGCCAGTGCCACCTTACCAGTTGCAGACAACGATAAGCCCCTTCCTGCGGACCTGGTCATCACGTCTGTGAATTGGGTGAACAACACGAACGAGCGGCTGGGCAACATCCCGCTGGACGCGAATCCGAATGCAGGCGGCGGCCTCCGCATCTTCGCCGAGAAGGCCGCGCCAACAGATTGGACCGCCCGCCGTTTCTTGAATGTCGAGGTTCAACTCTCCTCGAAAATTGAGAAAGTTCCGGTTTACCTCCGGATGTATGACGTGGACGACCCGTCCTCGAATCAAGCCCCGGTGGACGACGAGAAACTGAAAGCCGACAACCGAACGGGTCGGGACGTCGCGAAGATTGTTGACGCCACCGATCGCGACATCCCAGTCGCGTTCACGAACAAGGACGGTGTGGCGTTTTTTCCACTCCTTCAGGTTTCCACGCAGCCGGGGAACAACTACCGCGTGGCGGCGTCGATCCACCCGGGCGGAGCGGGGCTCCTTGGAACCTATGCGAGACAGAACGACGGGGACAAGGCTCGGTTAGAGGACGCCAACGGGGTGGTTCGCCCAACCACGGGTGAGAAGCTCGTCGCATCACCGATGCTGACCGTTTGGCGGCACCTGCACGTCGAGCGCGATCACATGGATAAGCCGCGCATGGGAGAACTCTTCTCGGATTCCAATCCGCCCCCAATGAACGGGGAGCAAGGTTATGACGACATCAATCCGAACGGACCGATCCCCGACGCGGGAATCGATCTTATGGTCTCCAGTTATCGGCCAGCATACATCGAAGTGGTGGATGATCTACAGTCACTGAATCTCAAAACGGTGATTCCTTTTGTCCACAATATCGGTGTGGAAAGTGTTCAACCTCTCGCGAATTTGTTTCGCGATGTGCCTTCGACTGGGCACTTTTGGGTGCTGCAAATTGCCTCGATGTATGAGCTCAATGAGGGATTAGATAATGATCCAATCCCTGGAAATGATAATCCCCCGAACGCAATTCTCGGGCTGACCCCTGGCGGAAAGGTTGATCCGCTTAAGGCGACTCGGGGGCCAAACGCAATTTTCACTGAAACAATCCGCGATGTCGCTGCAACTAATCGAAATCTCCAAGTGGGCTTTGAAGAGGCTGTTTTGAGAATTGTTCTCCACGAGTCACTTCACAGTTTTAATTTGGTCCATGGTACTCCTCCGGGTGATGAGGGGCCGCTAAGTGCAACCTTGTTATTTGACCGAGAACGCACAGCGGCTGATCTCACGCCGGCTCTTCTCGATTGGGTGCGCTCGACTAAACTAACACAGTAACGCAAGGGAATGGCTATGTGTGTGTTGATATTCATGTTGATGCCGTTGCTGTGTGTTGGCAACTGTGAGCCACAGAAAGCGGTCGACCCGTTTTCAGCCGGTCCGAGTATTTCACTTATCTGCATAGTCAGGTCATCGTCGGTCCTGGTTGATGACCCGATTATGTTTAAGGCAGTGCTCCGAAACGCGAGCGGAAAGGGTGCTGCAGTTACTGGGTCGTTTCAGTCCTTTACATCGGGCGTCCGGGTCGAGGTATGCCCACCCCAGGGGCAGCGGTTCGGTCGCACCCTCGCGCTCGACGAAGGGCGATTTTGCGGGATTGAATCACCGTGGACGCTTCGGGACGGGGCGGCGGCGGTTTGCTATTCACAGGTGTTCCGAAGCCCTGTCCAGGGAGCTGATGTGATCGCGTTCTCATCAGCCGGGGAGTGGCGACTTCGGGTGCTCGCGACGGTCGCCGGCAACGAAATCGCATCGCCGCCCGTCACCGTGAAAGTGTCGGACCGGTCCCGAAAGTCGCAACAAGAGCTCCTCGACGCGGAAAACGAACTCGACCGGTGCTTTCGCTCGGGCAGCCTCGCGCCCTCAACCGACTTGGCAAAGGCCATCGAATTGGGCGAATTATTTGGTTTGTCTGAAATCGGGCTCGCGGTCCGGGAGGTGCAACTCCTCGCGGCCTTGGAGAACGCCACCGCCGCCAAGGCCCGCGATGCGATCGTCTCGGATGTCCAGAAGCACCGCGTCAACTTGCAGCCGATCGCCCGCGAGTTCTTCGACCTCCAAACAGCCGCCGTGTTCCTTCGACGGAAAGAGTACGACGAAGCACGCAAGCTACTTGAGGGATCGCCGAAGAGTGAAGTGTGCGACCAGCGGCAGTTACTTCTGATGCGCTTGGCGAGCGAGACGCGGAAGTTGGCACGGACTCCGAGTCCGTAATGGAGATACCGATGAGGTTAGCGGGATGCGTGGTGATCGCATTTGTGATACTTAGTTCGGAGCATTCCCTCATCGCGCAGCCCCCCGAAGTGACCGACATCGACATCGACGAGGCCCGGGTTCGAGCGATATTGAAGCGGTACTCCCAATCGCAGTTGTTGCCGGCACGGAAGCTGAGGGAGATTAGCCGGCCCATTCTCGAGATGGGGGAGAAGGTCTTTCCCGTCTTCGAGGCCATCCTGGACGACCCTAAGTCGGACCCCAGCCACGCTCGGGCGGCGCTCCAACTGTTGATCGGCATGGAGGACACGGACCGGAAGCGGTTCGTCGATCGGGCGGTAAAGTGCCTGGCCCGCGACGAGGAGATGGTCCGGCTCAAGGCCCTGCACCTGCTCGGTCGCATCGGATCAGCGGCCGACACCGCCCCACTGTATGCGCTCTTCGCCGACAAACTGCTCCAGCGCGAAGCAGTCAGAACGATCGTCGAGATCGGTGGCAAGCGCGACCTTGCGACGCTGAGCGTGTGGCTCCGGGCGAACAAGGGTGGCACCGACGAGGAGCAGCGGTTCCGCTCGTACGTCGAGGACGGCCGCGACGACCTGGAGGAGCGGCTCACCGGCAACCGCCCGGCCCCGAGAATCAAGTAGGCCCGCCCTTGATTGCTGGTAAAAATTGACGCCCCGGAACGCGGGTTCCGGGGCATCGGTTCACTTCTGCGGGGGCGTCGCGTCACCCCTGGTGCTGGGTGATGAGGCGGCCGAGTTCCTCGGGCGAGATCACGCCGACCTCCTGGTGGACCGGGGTGTCGCCGCCCTTGAAGAACAGGATGCGGGGGATCGTCATCACGTCGTACTTCACCGCGATGTTCGGGTTCTCGTCCACGTTCAGCTTGCCCACCTTCACCTTCCCGGCGAACTGGTCCGCGACCTTGTCGATCGTCGGCGACAGCGCCCGGCACGGCCCGCACCACGGGGCCCAGAAGTCGGCGACGACCAGCGTGCCGCTGCTGATGTGTTCGTTCCAGTTGCTCTCGGTCAGTTGAATCACGTTCGGGCTGGCCATGGTCAGGTCCTTGGCAAAGGAGTAACGGCGACCGCGGGCTGCGGGCGATTTCTTCGAGACATTGTACGCACGGGAGAATACCGCACACAGGGCGCGCGGCTTACGGACGCGCGGAGGGCGGGCTCGGGGCCGGCAAAGTCGGGCACGGGCACGGGCACCGGCGGGAACGGCGAAGTCGGGGGCCGCACCCGTTGCCACTCGCGCGAACCGCTCCTAATAATGGTGTGTCCTTGGCGTGCCGCCGGCTGGCCCTGTCGTCTAGTGGCCTAGGACACTGCCCTTTCAAGGCAGGAACCGGGGTTCGAATCCCCGCAGGGTCACTCGTCTCGAGTGCGGAATGCGGAGTGCGGAACGCGGAGTGAAGCCGGGTCTTCATTCCGCACTCCGGACCCCGCATTCCGCGCTTTCAGGGGTTCCCCCGATGAACAACATCCCGTGGTGGGGCTACGTCATCCTGGCCGGGCTCGCCTGGGGCACCTACGTCCCCATCATCTTCTACGGCGGCACCGAACTCACCACCCGGCCCGGCACCATCGGCGGGCGGCTCGCGTCGATCCTGTGCGTCGGCGTCGCGTACTTCGTCCTCGGCGTCGTGGTCCCGCTCATCCTGATGAGCCTGCGGGACGACGCGAAGCCCGACTGGAAGACGAACGGCCTGGTGTTCAGCGCGCTGGCCGGCGTCGCGGGTGCGGTCGGCGCGATCTGCGTGATCTTCGCCAGCAAGGCCGCCGTGGACACCGCCAAGGGCGAGTTCGAGACCCACGAGGCGGCCCTCGTCGCCCAGATGGACTCCGAGGCCGACCCCGCGAAGAGGGCCGCCACCGAGGCCGAGTTGAAGGAGTTCCGCGGCGACCGGGCGAAGCACTACGCCGCGTACCGCATCCTGATCGCGCCGCTCATCTTCAGCCTCGCCCCGCTCATCAACACGCTGCTCAGCCTGATCTGGCACCCGAAGCCCGGCGACCCGTTCCACTTCGGGTTCGACCTCCCGTCGTGGCACCTCCCGGTGGGAATCGTGCTGGTCGCGGTGGGGACGTTCCTGGTGCTGTACTCGAAGGAGGCGGCCGAGGCGAACAAGGCGGCGGCCCCGAAGCCGAGCGCCGCGGCGCCGACCCCCGCAGTCCCGAAGGCGTGACGCCATGGGCCCCGAGGAAGCGGTCGGCCGGTTGAACACCATCCTGGCGCACGCCTGGATGGTCCGCACGTTCCTCAAGCACGCCGACGAGGTGCAGGCCGACGAGGGGATGCTCGACGTGCCGCGGACGCTGTACGACAGCATCCGGGCCGTCGAACCGGCCCACCAGCGCGGCGACCTGGGCGAGTACCTGCGCCGGCTCAAGGGGAAGCTGCCGAAGCTCCGCCGGGCGGCCGACCACTTCGCCGCGCACTTCCGGGAGTTCTCCCCGCACACCAACTTCGAGATGGCGTCCGCGTCGCTGCTCGGCATCGTGAAGTCGATGGAAGAGGTGTTCGCGGCGGTGAACTGGGACGAGGTGCGCGCGCTACCGCGGCCCGCGACGCCGGAAGCGGACCCGCTCGACGACATCGAGATCCCCGAGGTTTAGGCGGCCCGCCGCACCCGGTCCGCCGCACCGGTTCTACCAGTTCTCCGCGTTCGCCCGGTCGGGCCGACTTTGCATTTCGTCGGGAATCGTTGACACCCGGCGGATCTCGCCAAATCATGTGAAGGATCCGGCGAACTTCCCAGAGAGGGCCGCGCGTTCGCGGCCCGTGAACCCCTCCGCTGCCACCTGTTCGGGGGCACCATGGAAACCGCGTTCCTCGTTTGCGCCGCGCTCGGCGGCACCCTGCTCGTGTGCCAGTTCGTCGCGGGGCTCGTCGGGTTCGGTGCGGACCACGATTTCGACGCCGACCACGACCACGACCTCAGTGGCGACGGTGGCGACGACCACGGGAACGGGTTCCTGAGCCTGCTCTCGCTCCGGGCCGGCTCAGCCGCGGTCACGTTCTTCGGGCTCGGCGGGCTGACGGCGATGTATTACGGCGTCGAGGAGCCGGCCGCGTTCGCGGTGGCGCTCGGGTCCGGGGCCGCGGCGCTGTACGCCGTGGGCGTGGCGATGAAGTCGCTGGCCGGCCTGAAGGCCGACGGCACGGCCCGGGTCGAGCGCTCGGTCGGCCGCCCCGGCACCGTGTACCTCCGCGTCCCCGCCGGGAAGACCGGGCCGGGGAAGGTCCACCTGATGTTGCAGAACCGCACCGTCGAGTACCAGGCCGTGACGCACGGGGCCGAGCTGCCGACCGGCACGCCGATCAAGGTCATCGCGGTCGTCGGCCCGGACACGGTCGAGGTCGAGGCCGCCTGACCGAGCACACCACACACACCCGGAGGCCGCACCATGTTCGCGCCCGCGTTGTTCGCCGATACGAAGCCGGTCGCGCACCTCGCGACCGGCGACGTGCCGTGGCCCGTGGTGGCCGCGGTCGCCGCCGCGGTCGTGGGGTTCGGCATCCTCATGCTCGTGGTCAAGCGGTACAAGCGGTGCCCGAGCAACCGCGTCCTGGTCGTGTACGGCAAGACCGGCGGGGGCAACGCCGCGAAGTGCGTCCACGGCGGGGCCGCGTTCGTGTACCCGCTGATCCAGGACTACGCGTACCTGAGCCTCGACCCGATCCAGATCGAGGTGCCGCTCAAGGGCGCGCTGTCCATCGAGAACATCCGGGTGAACGTCCCGAGCGTGTTCACCGTGGCCATCGGGACCGACCCGGAGGTGATGCAGAACGCGGCCATCCGGCTCCTGGGGCTCGACACCGGCGCGATCAAGCAGCAGGCCGGCGACATCATCTTCGGGCAGCTCCGGCAGGTGATCGCGTCCATGCGGATCGAGGAGATCAACCGGGACCGCGACAAGTTCCTGGAGAACATCCAGAAGTCGCTGGAGATGGAGCTGAAGAAGATCGGCCTGGTGCTCATCAACGTGAACATCACCGACATTACCGACGAGAGCGGGTACATCGAGGCGATCGGCCGGAAGGCCGCGGCGGTCGCGATCCAGCAGGCCAAGATCGACGTGGCCGAGCAGGAGAAGAAGGGCCAGATCGGGATCGCCGAGGCCGAGCGGGAGAAGGACATCGCCGTCGCCAACGCGACCAAGCTCCGCGAGATCGGCACCCGCGAGGCGACCCGCGAGCAGGCCATCAAGGTGGCCCAGCTCGACAAGGACCGGACCGTCGGCGAGCAGACCGCCAAGCTGGAGCAGGAGGCGCTGGTCAAGGAGGCGCAGCGGCTCCAGGCGATCCGCGTGGCCGAGCTGGACCGGGACCAGAAGATCGGCGAGCAGCAGGCGGTGTTCGAGCGCGAGGCGCGGATCGCCGAGGCCGACCGGGACAAGCGGGTGCGGCTCGCCGAGGCCAACGCCCGCGCGGTCGGCGGCGAGTCCGCGGCCCAGGCCGACGTGGCCACCGCCCACGCCACCCTCGCGGTGCGGAAGGCCGAGGCGTACCAGCTCGCCGAGACCAAGAAGCGCGAGGCCGAGGCCGCCGTGCTCGAGGCCCAGAACCGGGCGATGGCGAAGGCCGCACTCGCCGACGCCGAGCGGATCGAGGCCGAGAAGCGGGCCGCGCTCGAGGCCCCCGCCAAGGCCGAGAAGGCCAAGATGATCGTGGACGCCGAGGCCGCCGCCGAGCGCACCAAGCTCGAGGCCCAGGCCGAGGCCGCCACCATCTTCGCCCGGCTCGAGGCCGAGGCCCGCGGCCAGTACGAGATCCTCGCCAAGAAGGGCGAGGGGCTCAAGAAGGTGATCGAGGCGTGCGGCGGGGCGCAGCCCGCGTTCCAACTGCTCATGCTCGAGCACCTCGACGCGCTCGCCGCCGCGTCGGCCCAGGCGATCTCGAACATCAAGTTCGACAAGATCGTGGTGTGGGAGGGCGGGGGCTCCGGGGACACGTCGAAGACGGCCGGGTTCCTCCAGGACATGGCCCGGGTGATGCCGCCGATGCTCCAGGTGATGAAGGACGTGGGCGGCGTCGAAATGCCCGAGTACTTCGCCAAGCTCATCGGCGACGCGCCCGCCGCCAAGGAGCCGCCCGCGACCAACGGCAAGCCCGTGTGACTCTTGGCGAGCGGGGCGGCGTGAGCCCCCCGAGTGCTCGTGATTCAAAGACAAAGCAAGACTCGGGGGGCTCACGCCGCCCCGCTCGCCAAATCACCGCCGCCGGGTCCACTCGTCGCGCGAGTACTTCTCCCCCACGAGCCGCGCGACCGCGTCGAGCGGGACCGGCTCGTACCCCCCGGCGGGCTGCCACTCTTCGACCAGCAGGCGCTTCACCTCCGCGATCGCCGCCGGCAGGTTCACCACGAACTCGTCGTGCGCGCGGTCGCGGCGGTACTCGGGCTGGCGCTCGGGCGCGTTCAGGTAGCGGCCGACGAGCGACAGGTCGAACCCGCACAGCAGCGTGCCGTGGTGCAGGAAGTGCCGCCGCTTCCGCTGCTGCGCGTTCCCGGAGAACTTGCGGCCGGCCGCCGCGAGGTCGCTCGTCCCCTCGACGCCCGCGTCCGGGATCACCCCGCCTAGCGCGCGACTGACGCGGCCCAACACGTAGCGGTTCGACGCGCGAATGTCGCTCAGGCCGGGGTTCGCCTCGGTCGAGAGGACGAGGCTGAAGCACAGGCACCGCGGGCCGAGCAGCACGGTGCCGCCGCCGCTCGCCCGCCTCAGAACGGGCACGCCGTCGGCCGCGCACGCCGCAACGTTCACGTCGATCTCGACCGACCCGCCCGAGCCGACGACGACCACGAGAGCCGGGAGCTCCCAGAGCCGCAGCACCTCGCCCGCGTCGCCCCCCTCGGCGGCGAGGAGCAGCGCCTCGTCGAGCGCGAGGTTGTCGGCGGGGGCGGGGAGCGTGAGGTCGAGCAGTCGCATGAACTCAGGGTACGCTGAACGGGACGTGCGGCGACACGCACGGGGAGGCGAGCGGGATGACGGGGTGCGGAACGAGCCCGAGTTGCCGGTCGATGACGCTCAGCGTGGCGTGGAAGAACTCCAGCCCGCCCGCGACCCCGAACAGCGCGAGGTTCAACGAGGTTTGAGCGAACCCGACCGTCGCGTTCCACGCCACGCGGTCGTTCGGTGTGGCGCGGATCTCGAGCCTCACGGGGTGGTAGACGACCGGCTGCCGGCCGCCGACGCCCGACGTGCCGCCGGCGATACCGGTTCCGGGCGCGAACCCGAGCCGGGAGAGGAGCGTGATCGGGATGATGACCTCGTCCGCACCGGTATCGACCAGCGCATCGACGGACAGCAACCGCCCGTTCGGACCGGCCACGAGCATCGGAACGATGGGCCGCGGTTGGTGCCGGAGGGGCACCCTCGTCACGGGGTTCACGAGCGGAGCCTCGTTGAGCGTAAAGATCACGACGGGGCTCCTGGTGCCAGCCAGGTCGGCTCGGGGCTCTTCGGTCGGTCGTGGGTGCCGTCCCACTCGGCCGGCACGAAGCTGATGACGAACTCCGTTCCGATTGGGTACTTCGCGTCGAACGCGTCGATCAGTTCCGGGATGTCGTCCGCGGATGCGAGGATCTCCTTCCCGTCGCCGGCCCACGCCACGAACTTCCCGCGGTACAGCAGGAGCTTCTCGGTGGGATAGGCGTTTCGATTCCGAATGTGTTCGTTCGCGTTCACGGTTCGTCCCCCCGGCGCGTGGCGGCGGCCCCCGGTGAATTGTAAGTTGGACCGGGACCGCACTCAATCACGCACCCTCACCGAGGCTCTCCGATGGCCGCGCCGCGACTCGCGCACAACGTGTTCTTCAAGCTCAAGGACTCCACCCCCGAGGGGGTCGCCGCGCTCGTCGCGGCGTGCAAGAAGTACCTCAACGTCCAGCCCGGGATCGTGTTCTTCGCCGCCGGGCCGCTGTGCGCCGAGCTGGACCGCGAGGTCAACGTCCTCGACTGGGACGTGGCCCTGCACCTCGTGTTCGTCGACAAGGCCGCCCACGACGCCTACCAGACCGACCCGACGCACAACCAGTTCATCGCCGAGAACAAGGCGACGTGGGCGTCGGTCCGCGTGTTCGACTCGCTCGTGTGACCCGAATCGCACTCGCGCCGCGGGCCGGGCGGGCGTAAGATGGGTGTACCGGCCCGAGTGCCGGGCCGCCCCCGCTTCCCGATGAACCGCCATGTCCGAACCGACCCGCCTGGCCCCGCACGACCTCGTCGCGTTCCTGCGCAAGTACCGCCTCACCGGCGGCCGCATCCGCCGGGTCCGCGTCCGCTCCCCGAAGGGGAGGGCGGTGGGGGTCGAGATCCACCTGACCGCCCGCGAGGCCGGCAAGCCGCCGGCCGAGTCGAAACCGGTGCGGCTGGTGCTGCGGCTGGAGGGGGTCGAGGAGTACCGGTTCCAGATGCGGCCCGGCCAGCCCAAGGTGCGGATCGCCGACGCCCGCATCGGCTACCTCAACGGCCTGTTCTTCGTGAACCTCGACGCCTGGGGCCTGGAGCCCGGCGAGCAGCCGAAGCTCCACGACTACCGGGGCAGCGAGGTGTACGCCGGCGGCCGCGAACTGTTCTGGCACGAGGTGCCCCCGAAGGCCCCCCCCGCGACCGCGTAAGCGAGTGCGCCTTTTGATTTGGGCGAGCGGGGGCCGTGCGTCCCCCGGTACAACCGCCTCTCACACTTCACCGGGGGCCTCGTACCGGAAGTGCTGGGTGCGTATGGGTCCGAGCCCGAGCGCCGAGCGAGGGTCCACGTGAACCCTC